>CANOFQ010000263.1 GCA_947565325.1 uncultured bacterium | reverse complement strand
CAGTCGATTAAATGATTAGATGAGCATCCGATCAGCCGCTTGAAGGATCGACCGATCAAAAGATCGTCCGATCAAAAGATCGTCCAGTTGGAGGATCGTACAATGGAAGGAAGAAAGGATTCGGTTTCGCAGGGGAGGGATCTGATATGCGTATAGAAGCATATAATCAAATACATCAGCTGTACCAGACCAGCAAGGTGAACAAGGCCAAGCAGACCGGGAGTGCGTCTCGGTCGGATCAGCTGCAGTTCAGCAATCTGGGCAAGGATATCGGAACGGCGCAGGCCGCCATTTCGGCCACTCCCGACATCAGGGAGGATCTTGTGGCATCCCTGAAGAGCAAAGTGCAGAGCGGCAGCTACAGCGTGGACAGCGCCGCCTTTGCGGAAAAGCTGCTTCAGAGGGCCAGCGAGATAGTTTGAAGCACACGGAAAATGCAGCGTCTCTGACGGATGCGGAACGCATTATGTGCGGCAGGCAGGAAAGACGGCAGCTGACAAGGCAGAAACAGAAATAGGAGGCAGCCTCATGGCCAGTTTGATGGAGAACCTGATAGAGGTGCTTTGCCAGGAAAGCGGCGAGTATGAGGGGCTTCTGGAATTGTCCCGGAAAAAGACCCAGATCATAGCGGGCGCCGATCTTGAGGAATTGCAGAAAATCACGGATGATGAACAGGAGTTGGTTGACCGGCTCAACCGTTTGGAGAAGAAAAGGGTTGAAGTCACCAAGGATATCGCCAACGTATTGAACAGGGATGTTGAAGAAATGAAGCTTTCCAGCCTGATCGAGATGCTGTCAGCGAGGCCTGTGGAGCAGGCGCAGCTGGCTCAGGCCAATGACAGGCTGCAGAGTGCTGTCCAGAGCCTGAGGAAGGTGAACGAGCAGAACAAGGAGCTGCTGGAGGAGGCATTGGAGATGGTAGAGTTCGAGATGAACCTGCTGCAGGCTTCCAAGGCGGCGCCGGAGACTGCCAACTACACCAGAGGCGCCTACAATTCAGGGGCGCAGATGGGCGTGAACAGCGGAAGCTTTGACGCCAAACAGTAAAATATACGTTGAGGTGATTGATATGTCTTTGATGAGCAGTTTATATGTGGGTTCGTCCGGGCTGCGGACGGGACAGAATGCGCTGAATACAACAGCGCATAATCTTTCTAATATGGACACCACCGGCTATGTGCGGCAGCAGGTGCAGCAGTCCACCAGAAGTTATCTTAACCTTTCCATAGACGTTAAATCCGTTGCCAACAAGCAGACGGGCCTGGGCGTCAATTATTCCAGAGTAAAACATATAAGGGACTATTTCCTTGACAAGATCTACCGCAGGGAATCGGGGCGCAGCATGTTCTACGAGGTGTCCACGGAGGTCATGGAGGAGATGGAGAGCCAGCTGGGCGAGATGAACGGCGAGGCGTTTCAGGGTACCCTCACGGATTTCTGGACCGCCGTGCAGGAGCTGGCGAAGGATCCGGCCAGCTCTGTGACGCAGGGACTCTTCGTGCAGAGGGCGGAGGAATTCGTCCAGAGGGCAGGAGCCGTGTATGACGGGCTTTCCTCCTATCAGGACAACCTGAACCTGCAGATCAAGCAGCAGGTAAACAAGATCAATCTCTACGGGCACCAGCTGCTGGCCCTGAACGAAACCATCAGCTCCATCGAGGCGGGAGGCATAGAGAAGGCCAACGACCTGCGGGATGCAAGGGATCAGCTGCTGGATGAGCTGGCGGAGATGGCCAGCATCAATTACGGCGAGGATCTGAACGGAGAGGTCTGGGTGCAGATAGAGGGCGTGGATTTCGTGAAAGGCCCCAGATGCTTTGACATCGAGCTGCACACGGATATCAAGACGGGCTTCTATACGCCCTTCTGGCCTATGAACTCCACCTATCGGACTCTGCCGGACGGCACGAGGGAGTACCTGAACATAGAGGGGGCGGAGGTGTTCAACTTCAGCCGGGAGATCTCCACCGACCTGAATACGGATATCGGCGGACTGAAGGCCATGCTTCTGGCCAGAGGCGACCACAGAGCCGATTATACGGATGTCACCGAGGAGAAGTATGACAAGATTTCACAGTCTGTCATTATGAATATGCAGGCGGAGTTCGACCAGCTGGTTCACAACGTGGCTACCAAGGTGAACGAGATTCTGGCCACGGCGGCGGGGGTGACCACCGGCGACCTGACGCTGGCCGACGGCACGGTGCTGCAGGGAGTGAGCTACTGCAAGTCTGACCCGGAGGGCTATCTGCGCAAGTCCGACGGCAGCCCTATCCAGATCTTTGCCAAGATCAACACGGACGGCTACCGGAAGGTGACGGGGGCGGACGGAGGAGAATACTGGGTCTACAATCCTGAGGTGCTGAAGGGAGCGGACGGCAATCCGGAGACGGAGAGCCTCTACAGCGTGAAGAACCTGCGCATCGAGCAGGAGCTGATGCAGAAGCCTTCCATGCTGGGCTTCCGTCTGGCGGACGGCTCCGAGGACAAGGCAACGGCGGAGGCTCTGAAGAACGTCTTCATGGAGGAGGAGTACACGCTGAACCCCAACATCAAGCGCAAGTCCAGCTTCATCAGCTACTATGACGATCTGGTGGCCCAGATCGCCAACACGGGCTATGTGTCCAGAAGCATTTACGAGAACCAGCAGGGCACGGTGGAATCCGTGGGCAGCGCAAGGGAGCAGGTCATCGGGGTGTCCTCAGACGAGGAGCTGTCCAATATGATAAAGTTCCAGAATGCCTATAATGCATCCAGCCGATATATCAACGTCATCGATGAGATGCTGGAGCATCTGCTCAGCTCGCTGACGTAATTCAATAGTAATTTAGAGCCATAGGGCAGCATCCTTCCGGGAGTTCACAGAGCCGGACAGGAGGGTTCAGACAGGAGGTTTACAGAATGCCGTCACAGTTTTTCGGATTGAATATAGCATATACGGGGCTGCTTGCCAGCAATGCGGCCATGAACACCACGGCCAACAATATTGCCAACGTGCAGACAGAAGGCTACAGCAGGCAGCAGGTGACCCAGCAGGCGGCCAATGCCATACGGGTGTTCCAGACCTACGGATGCGCCGGCGCAGGAGTGGAGACACTGGCCATCGAGCGGGTCAGGGATCAGTTCTACGACTCCAGATACTGGCACAACAACCAGAGGGTGGGCGAGTACGAACAGAAGGAATACTATATGCAGCAGATCGAGGCCTATTTCGACGACAACGGAAAGAATGCAGGCTTCAAGACCGTGTTCGACCAGATGATGGTGGGAGGGCTGCAGGAGCTGATGAAGACGCCGGATGACACGGCTGCCAAGCGGCAGTTCATCGGAACCGCAGAGGCTCTGGCGGAGTACTTCAAGGGTACTGCGGGCAATCTTGAAAAGCTCCAGAAGGACGTGAATCAGGAGATTAAGTCAAAGGTGGACGAGATCAATTCCCTCGCCAGCGAGATCGCGACCCTGAACAAGCAGATCAACACCATTGAGCTTTCCGGCATGAAGGCCAATGAGCTCAGGGACCGCAGGGAGCTTCTCATCGACCAGCTCTCGGAGATCGTGGACGTGGAGATCAAGGAGATCCCCATTCTGGACAACAACAATATGGCCCGGGAGACCGGAGCCAATAGATACATCGTGAGGATCGCCGGAGGCCAGACGCTGGTGGACGGCAATGAGTACAACGGCCTGCAGTGCAAGGCCAGAGAGACCTACGAGAAGGTGAACCAGACGGATGTGGACGGACTCTACGATGTCTACTGGGATGACGGGACGAAGTTCAATCTCTACAACGGCGCCATGGGAGGCGCCCTGAAGGGTCTGGTGGACCTGAGGGACGGCAACAACGGGGAGAGCTTCAAGGGCGAAGTCACCGCCGTCGGCACTGCCACGGTGGACGGCAAGACCTATGATACGGTTACCATAGAGGTAGGACAGCATTACCTGATGGATCTGAACAGATGTAATCTGTCCGATCAGGGCGGCGTGATCAATCTCGGCGGCCGGGAGTTCTACTATGATTCATGGGAATACAGCGTCACCTACGATGCCAATCATGAGCCGGTATATTCCTATACCTTTACGATTTCCGACTCGAGCCTGAACGGCGCCCAGCGGCTCACCAACGACAGGGTGGGCAAGCCTGCCAGCGTGGGGACGGCGGTGTCCTATCAGGGCGTTCCCTATTATATGTCCCAGATGAACGAGTGGGTGAGGACCTTCTCCCAGAAGTTCAATGACATACTCAGAGGCGGCGTGGCCGGGGATCAGCAGGGCATCGAGCTCTTCACCGCTAACATGGCCACCTCGGAGGGGCAGTATCTTTTCAGGGATCTCCGGTACGACAAGGAGTCCTATGCCGCTTACGAGGAGAGAGTGAAGCAGCTGATGGCAGATGACCCCACACTGTCTCAGGCGGAGGCAGAGGAGAAGGCCGTCCTGAAGGTGTCCGTGGGCAAGAACGTCCCGGAAGAGGTTTACAGCTATTATCAGATGGAGGCGAGGAACTTCACGGTCTCCGATACGCTCAACAGGGATCCGGACCGCCTGGCCACCAGAAAGAAGGCGGAGGACGGAGTAGGGCAGGACGACCTTCTGGAGGAAGTGAAGGATCTGGCCACAAATAAGGACAAGATGAGCTTCCGGGGCAGCTCGGCTTCGGAGTTCCTGCAGTGTATTCTGGGGGATGTGGCTCTGAACGCCCGCAGGGCGGAGACCTTCAGCCAGAGCTTCCGGGACATTGCATATACGGTGGACACCCAGAGGCTTTCCATTTCCGGGGTGGACGAGGACGAGGAGGCAATGAATCTTGTGAAATTCCAGCAGGGCTATAATCTTGCCTGCCAGATGATACAGACCCTTTCGGAGATATATGACCGGCTGATCCTGCAGA
>CANOFQ010000262.1 GCA_947565325.1 uncultured bacterium | reverse complement strand
TTCCGGAAGCTCCGGCAGTTCTCCAGCAGGCTGGACATCCCGGAGACGGAGCTGGACATCGACGGTACCGTGGACAAGACCTGCAGCAACGGCGGGTGCCTCCAGATCGTTATGAAAAAGCCCCGGAAGAACGCAGTGAAGCTTCTTCTGCTGATGGATTCCGGCGGCACCATGATCCCCTTCAGCAGCCTGCTGAACGACTTGTTTCAGGCCGTCCATAAATCCAATCACTACAAGGATGTCAAGACCTACTATTTCCACAACTGCATCTACAGCAAGATGTACAAGACGCCGGAGTGTGAGAACGGGGACTGGGTGGACACGGAATGGATGTTCCGCAACGTGGGCAGCGATTACAAGGTGGTCATTGTGGGGGACGCTGCCATGGCGCCGGAGGAGCTGTATTCCACGACGGGCAATTACAGGGGCCCAAACGGGGGGCTGTCAGGCTATGAATGGCTGCAGCTGCTGAAGCGCAAGTACAAGAAAATCGTCTGGCTGAACCCCAAGATGGCGCCGGGACGGGCACCCTGGCGGGAGGCGGAGACGGCGGTGAAGGAGCTGTTTCCCATGTACAAGCTCACGGTGGACGGTCTGAACCAGGCCATGGTGAAGCTGATGGCGAACAAGTGAGGCTTTCCCCGGCGGAAAACCGGATTTCGAATCCTTTTACCCCATACTGCTCAAGGAGTTTCCGCAAGGCACAGAAACAGTGCCGGGCATGGATGAGCGGACTTACGAGTACAGAGGGAAAATAGAATAGATTACATTATCAGAAAGGCATGGAAAAGAAAATGACAGTATTTGAAGAACTGAAAGCCAGAGGTCTTCTGGCGCAGCTCACCGACGAGGAAGAGATCAAGGAGCTGATCAACAACGGGAAGGCTACCTTTTACATCGGGTTCGACCCTACGGCGGACAGCCTTCACGTAGGACATTTCATGGCCCTGTGCCTGATGAAGCGGCTGCAGATGGCGGGCAACAAGCCCATCGCCCTTATCGGCGGCGGCACGGGCATGATCGGCGATCCTTCCGGCAGGAGCGACCTGCGCACCATGATGACCAGGGAGACCATCCGGCACAACTGCGAGTGCTTCAAGAGGCAGATGAGCCGTTTCATTGATTTCGGGGATACGGCAGAGGCAGGCTGCCCGGCAGAAGGGGAGTATCTTATGTCCCGGGGGCATTCGCCGGAGGGATGTCCCAAAGACGGGGGTTCCAGGGAGAAGCATTCCGTTGCCCTTATGGTGAATAACGCAGACTGGCTGATGGACTTGAATTACATTGAGTTCATCAGGGATATCGGGGTGCATTTCTCCGTGAACAGGATGCTGACGGCGGAATGTTATAAGCAGCGCATGGAGAAGGGCTTAAGCTTCCTGGAGTTCAACTACATGATCATGCAGAGCTACGACTTCCTGAAGCTTTATGAGAAATACGGCTGCAACATGCAGTTCGGCGGAGACGACCAGTGGAGCAATATGCTGGGAGGGACGGAGCTGATCCGGCGCAAGCTGGGGAAGGACGCCTATGCCATGACCATCACCTTGCTCTTGAATTCCGAGGGAAAGAAGATGGGCAAGACCCAGAAGGGAGCCGTATGGCTGGATCCCGACAAGACATCGCCCTTCGAGTTTTATCAGTACTGGCGGAACGTGGCGGACGCAGACGTGCTGAAGTGTCTGCGGATGCTGACCTTCCTGCCCATCGAGCAGATCGACGAGATGGACAGATGGGAGGGGAGCCAGCTGAACCGGGCAAAGGAGATACTGGCCTATGAGCTGACGAAGCTGGTGCATGGCGAGGAGGAGGCCGGGAAGGCGCAGGAGAGCGCAAGGAGCATCTTTTCCGGGGCGGCTTCCGGGGCGGACATGCCCACCTGCCAGCTGCAGGAGCAGGATTTCCAGAACGGGACCATAGATATTCTGGGGATCCTTGTGAAGGCCGGGCTCACCGGGTCCCGCTCCGAGGCGAGGCGGGCGGTGGAGCAGGGAGGCGTCACCGTGGACAATGAGAAGATCACTGACGTAAAGACTCTGTACAGCCCGGAGCAGCTTTCCGGAGAGGGAATCGTGGTGAAGCGGGGCAAGAAGAATTACAAGAGGGTCGTTTGTTGAACTGCACCGGAAGAATTGACGGGACAAAGCCCGTTGAAGAAAACAGGAATCTGAATATGGAGCGGATATAAAATCAGATTTGCCATGGCCATGAAGAACTTTTTCATGGCCATTTCGTCTATATACTCATAAGGCGACTTCATGCAGGAAGGTTGCGGTGAGGAGAGGGATGAAAGAGATGAGAAAAAGCGGAGGGAAGAAAATCTGGGGTCTGACGCTGTGTCTGATCATGACAGCGGCAGCTGTAGGATGCGGAACGGAAGAGAGGGAAAATACGGAGAGAGAAGGCTTGGTGCCCCAAGGGTACAAGAGCACCGGCAGATCCGGCGTGTCTGGGGAGGGTCAGGACACGGCTGAATCCGTCGCATCCGGGGAGATACATGGAACCGTGAAGGCTGACAGCTCAGAGGTCTCAGCGGAGGATCCGGGCTCCCTTGGGGGAAATGAGGCCGGCGCCGTGGCGGCAGGAGGATCCGGTACGGTTCAGCGGACAGACAAGGACATAAAAGGGGCAATGAGAGATTTCGGGGTGCGTCTCCTGCAGGGCTGCTTCGGCAGTTCGCAGGAGTTTCCGCCTCATGCGTCCATGCCGCAGTCTGTTTATGCAGCCTTGGAGAGGGAGTCCAATCTGCTGGTTTCCCCGCTGTCCCTTGTCTCGGCGCTGGCTATGACAGCAAACGGGGCAGAAGGCGATACCTTGAAAGAGATGGAGACTGTCCTGGGATTGTCCGCGGCCGAAATGAATGTATTTTTATCTTCTTATATGGAGTCTCTTTCCGACGATGAAAAATGCAGGCTGAACATGGCGGATTCCATCTGGTTTACCGCCGATGAACGCTTCACCGTGGAGGAGGAGTTCCTTCGGACGAACAAGGCGTTTTTCGGGGCATCCGGGAGGCCTTTGACGAGACGGCTGCAGACTTTTCAAAATTAGGCTTTTCCGTCAGCGGGAACATATATATCGGCAGGGTGCTGCACAAGGCCTTTGTGGCCGTGGACGAAAGGGGCACGAAGGCAGGGGCGGCCACTGCGGTGGAGATGAAGGACAGTGCAGCGGCCGTGGAGATGCCAGAGAGCAAAAGGGTGTATCTGGACAGACCCTTCGTGTATCTGATCATGGACTGTGACAAGGGGATTCCCTTGTTTATGGGAAC
Source organism: uncultured bacterium (assembly GCA_947565325.1). Classification (GTDB taxonomy): domain Bacteria; phylum Bacillota; class Clostridia; order Lachnospirales; family Lachnospiraceae; genus Acetatifactor. The sequence goes on along the minus strand of CANOFQ010000262.1, from coordinate 1,645 downwards.
CGTCACGGATCTGGGGGCGGACGGCTGAAGACGGGGCAGCTTTTTGGCAGATGTTTTCTTGAAGGAGACGCAGAAGACGTTTCGGTTTGCGCCGGAGGCTGCCCTGAAGGAGATTCTGAGGGTGTTTCGGCTCTGCAGGACGCATTTTCAAAAGAGGTCTTAAAAGATATGCGGCATTTCGACAATATCTCAGGAAATGATATTGTGATAATCCTTTTCATGTGGTATAATGTGGAAATGTAAGGACATGCCTCGGACATGTCAAATAAACAGATATGGAGGGAAATGCCATGCCACAATTCATTTCTTCAATCGTGTCCGCCATAGGCTCGGGAGTCTGGTCGGTGATCAGCGCAGTCCTGATTCTTGTGATAGCCTTCGTGGTGGCCGGTATCGTGAAGTCTCTGGTTCTGAAGCTGCTCGGAAAGGGAAAGATAGACCAGTTCTTGGGAAAGCTTGACTCTTCGGAGGGCGATGCCGGCAAGGCCGGAAGCACGAAGCAGTTCATTGGAAAGCTTGTCTACCTGCTTGTTTTCCTGCTCTTCGTGCCGGGAATCTTTTCGGCGCTGGGAATGAGGGAGGTTTCCTCTCCCATCACCAACCTGCTGAACAACGTGTGGGGATATGTGCCCAACATCGTGGCGGCGGCCATCGTGCTGATCGTAGGATGCTTCATCGCAAGGCTGGTCCGCCAGCTGCTGGCGCATCTGTTCGATAAGCTCAATGTGAACAAGCTGCAGGAGAAGGCCGGCATCGAGGTGGCCAACACCGACAAGCTTTCCAACACACTGGCCTACATCGTGTACGTGCTGATTCTCATCCCCATGATCGTGATGGCACTTGACGTGCTGAAGATCAGTGTGATCTCCGATCCGGCGGTACATATGCTGAACCTGATCTTTGCGTTCATCCCCAACATTTTCATCGGTCTGGTCATCATTGTCATCGGCTGCATGATCGGTAAATTCGTGGGACAGATCGTGACCCGCCTGATTGCGTCCGCAGGACTGGATGCCAAGCTTACGAAGCTCATCGACAATGACAATAAGCATTCCTTCTGCCTGAGCAAGTTCGTGGGCGGCGTGGTTTATGCGGTCGTGGTGATCTTCTTCGCAGTGGAGGGCGTGAACGTCCTGAAGCTGGAGGTTCTGACCAACATCGGCGCAGCGGTCATCAGCTATATGCCTGCGGTCCTGAGCGCCGTATTGATTCTGGTGTTGTGCTTCATTGCAGGAACCGTGGCTGAGAAGGCTCTGCGCAAGAACGGCTTCACAAGCTATGCGGTGGTTGCAAAGTGCGCCATCCTCGTAGTGGGCGCATTCATGGTTCTGAGCCAGCTGGGCATTGCGGCGGATATCGTGAATACCGCCTTCAGACTGCTGGTGGCAGCAGTTGCCATCGCTTTTGCCATCGCCTTCGGCGTGGGCGGCAGGGATTTTGCGTCCCATGCCCTGAAGAAGCTGGAGGACAACATGGAAAAGTCGGAGGAGGCCTCCGCAGAGGACAAGAAGGAAGACTGAGAGGGAACGGACGGCTGCTGAAATAGTGTTCATAATGAAACAGCATTCCCAGTGAAAAACAATCATGATGAGAAGTCAATCATATTATGATAAGAAGTCAATCATATTATGATAAGAAGTCAATC
>CANOFQ010000261.1 GCA_947565325.1 uncultured bacterium | reverse complement strand
GTGGGAGCGAAAAGGCATCTTCTGAACTTTTCGCGGATAGACTGCTTGCAGGCCTCCTTGCCCATCTGAAAGGGAATCATCATCCGGGGGGCATATTCTCCCTCCACCCTCTCGTTAAAGATCAGATAGCTGTCACAGTAAGGACACTGGGCAGCCGATGTATGTATCTGCAGCGGAACCTCCCCGCCGCAGTTAGGACAGACCGCCATATCGCCGCCGGCGCTCTCGGCTCTCTCGCCGCTTCCTACGCTGTCGCAGTGAGGACAGTACATACAATGCCTCTCCGGACTGTACACTGTGTTTCCCCCACAGTTCCTGCATCTGAAATACATTACCGCATTACCTCCTCGCCTTCCGTATATTCTCTCTTGTCACACAGATATGGCCCAGCGCAAAGCACAGCCCGAAGGCAATCAGCGCAGCATCCTCCAGCGTGATCCCGCTGACAAGGAATATCCCGCAGGGCAGAAGGGCAAGAAGCCACTGCAGAGCCTCCGCCCGCCATACCGCCTCTCTGCCCGCCGCAAAAACCGCAGCCGGTTCCCTGCCGCCTCCGAAAATGTGCACCCCGGTCATGCGAAAATACACAAGCCACACGGTCCAGTAGGCCAGCAGCAGGAGCAGTGTGCCGAAGCCATACATAAGAAGTGAGAAAACAGAGGAAAAACCGAAGCCCCCTTTTCTGAAACAGACCACCATGAACAGCATGGAGCCATATCTTCCCACCTGCTCCGTCACGTTCATCCATCTGGTTCTGCACAGGTTCCTGCCGTCGCCCCGCCTCAGGGCATAGAGCAGGTTAGGCGCAAGAAGCAGCACCACGATGATCAGATTGAACCAATTGATCCATCCCCAGCTGAATCCCCACCCTTTCGGTATCCATGCAGCCACTGTCCCCCAGCCGGCAATATTGTATCTCATCTCCTCATCCCCTCTGTCCTTACGACAATCCTTCTGTCATGACTGCTGCCTTTTTGTCCTTACCGCAGTCCCTCCGTCACGTCCCTGTTCCTGCATTCTTTATGTCTCAGTCGCACAGCACCACTATCTTAAAGGGCGTGGTCTGGGCCGGAATGCTCCTCGTAGAGCTGCCATAGGTCACTACCAGATTATGGTTCGAGGGACTGCCCTGAAAATACTGGTTATTTGTAGTTCTTACATCGACGCTTCCGTCCAGATTCAGCTGCAGGGTGCGATCCTCGTTCACCAGCGAGGAATTGAAATACCCCACGCTCACCATCCGCCCGTTCTTCTCCTGCGCCGCCGCCACCGCACTGTACTGGGGCGGGTAGATCAGCGGGGCCGGGGCATCCATAGAGTACCAGAAGGTACAGTTCATCCCCACTGCCAGAGTCTCAAAATCCACCACGTAGGTGGAAGGGGACACAATGAAATTGACAATGTTTCCCTCCCTGTCCTCAAGAGAGGCCAGCATCACGCAGCCGTTGGTGCGGTTTCCGCCCATTATGGTAGGCAGAAGCTCCACCACCGTGCCGGTCACGGAGCCAAAACGTTTCCTGTTGCGCCCGGACATCCCTTCTCCAAAAAACAGATCCATCTCTTCTCCCGTCATATTAATATCCTTCCCGTCATAATATGCGCAGGCCCTGCAGAATGTGCAGAGCCGCGCAGCAGTACTGTTCTGTCGAAAAAACCGTCCGGCAGCCTCAGCTGTCCCCGGGCAGGCTTCTACCCAATGTCCCGCCGCCGGATGATGCCGCCGCCCAGCACGTATTCTCCCTCGTAAAAGCAAATGGACTGGCCGGGTGCCGCCGCCCGCACCGGCTTTTCGAACAAGGCCCTGACCAGCCCCTCCCCCGCCTTCTCGATCCTGCAGAATTCTCCCCTATGGTTGTAGCGTATCTTCGCAAACGCCCTTCTGGACGCACCGAAATCCTCCACTGCCATATAATTTATGTCACCGCAGAACACTTCATCCGTGAAAAGCTCCTCCCTGTCTCCGATGACCACTTCATCGGAAGCAGGCCGGATGTCCGTCACATAGACCCTCTTTCCCGCAGACAGCTCAAGCCCCCTGCGCTGACCTATGGTATAATGCGTGATCCCCTTGTGCCTTCCAAGGACATTTCCCTGCGCCGTCACAAAATCGCCCGACGGCGGAACCCTCCCCGGTGCGAACCTGTCTATAAAGCCTGCATAGTCCCCGTCCGGCACAAAACAGATCTCCTGACTGTCCGGCTTCTGTGCCACGGGAAGCCCTGCCTTCAGGGCCATGTCCCGGATCTGTCCCTTCTCATATTCTCCGACCGGCATCAGTGTATGCGCAAGCTGGTACTGGGTCAGGCCATATAAAGCGTAGGTCTGATCCTTCTCCTCCGTCACGGATCTGCGGAGCGCATAACGCCCGCCGGGCAGCCTTGCGATCCTTGCATAGTGCCCTGTGGCAACATAATCAGCACCCAGCGCAAGGCTCCTTGCAAGCAGCGCCTCCCACTTCACATGGCGGTTGCAGGCGATACAGGGATTCGGTGTGCGTCCCTGCAGATATTCCCCCACGAAATAATCCACAACACTCCCCTTGAATTCCCGGCGGAAATCCATGATATAAAAGGGAATCCCCAGCGTCTCGGCTACTCCCCTGGCATCCTCCGCTGCCCTCAGGCCACAGCAGCCGCTGTCGTCTCCTGCTGCCTTCAGACCACAAGCATTGTCGTCTCCCGCTGCCCTCAGGCCGCTGCAGCTGTCGTTTCCTGCTGCCTTCGGGCTAAGACAACCGCCGTCCCCCTCCTGCCAGAGCCGCATGGTGACGCCGATCACATCATAGCCTTGTTCCTTCAAAAGCAGTGCAGCCACGGAGGAATCCACCCCTCCCGACATGCCTACGACCACCTTGCCTCCCATGCTCCTCCTTGTCTGCAGCCACGGGCCTCCTGCCGTACTGCGCCAGCAAAACCCTCATGAATCCTCCCGATTCATGAAGGTCTCGCCGCTTCGCTGTTTCTGTTTCCCAAGTTTCATGGACATCTTTCCCTACATTATAAAGTATCCCGGTCTAAAACACAACTGTCAATTCATGCTCTTTACGATCCTATAATATGCCATGGAAGTCCTTCTGTAGCTGAGCCAGTATATCAGCCCAAACACGATACATCCCCCTATGGTGCATGACACCAGCAGCGCCGTCTCGAAGAAGCCGATGGCTCCCAGCAGCATATAGACCATCCTCATGCCTACCGCCGTATGCATTAGCGCTCCTGCCAGCGGCAGGCCGAACACCATGCTGATCTGTCTCCTCACCGTCCGGCGGATCTCCCGCTCATCCATGCCCACCTTCTGCATGATCCCGAAGTTCTTCTGGTCCTCGAATCCTTCTGTTATCTGCTTGTAATACATTATGATCAGCAGACATATCAGAAAAATGGAGCCAAAGAAGATGCCTATGAACAGCAGGCCTCCGTACATACTCTCCTGATCCCGCATATTTTCTCTGTGATCCTTGAATTCCGCAAACTCTCCCAGCCCCTGCACATAGGCCTCCATTTCCCGGGAAAAGCTGTCCACGTCCTCCTCCACGCCCTCGGGCCAAAATCCGTACAGCCGGGAAATCTGGTGATAACCGTCCACGCCGTATACCATGCTGGCCGCATGGAGCTGCTCCCTGTCCGCGAACACCAGAACATAGCCGTCATCAAGGGTATTGTTGGGCAGCTTCCTCTCCACCCTGCTCTCGATAAGCTCCCTCTTCACAGCCAGCTCCTTATCCTCAAGCCGGACGCTCCCGTACCCGAAGTCCGGACCGGAGGCAAAGATCAGCACCTCCCCTGGCTGCAGCCTCTCCTCTGCTCCCTCCAGCTGATTGTATTCATCTTGCGTCATCATTATCAGTCTTGTCCATCCGGAGTAGTTGAAGGGCTCTCCCTCTGTACAGAATCTGTCGTTTTTCTTATAGGCGCGAACCTCCACATAGGGATACCCGATCTCGTCCTCCAGCACAACCCCGTTCTTTGCCGCCAGCAGCCCTGCCTCCTCCCTGAGGCTCACTTCGTCCACATTGCCGTCCCCAAAGAAAAACACTTCAAATTCCCTGCAAAAGCCCGAGGTCACGATGGTACCCATGTCCAGATACACCGCCACCGTACATACCACGGTAATGATGACCATGGTGGAAAAAATGCAGATGTTGGACAGGCTGGCTGCATTCTTCTTCATCCTGTAGAGCATGCCGGACACGGTAACAAAGTTCTCCGCCCGATAATAATACCTTTTTCTCTTCTTAAAAAAGCGCAGAAGCACAATGCTTCCCGATGTAAACAGCAGATAGGAGCCTGCAACCACGAAAAAGACCGCAAGAAAGAAATCCGTGAAAACCCGAGACTCCAGCTTCGCCTTCAGCGCCATGCTGTATCCTATCCCCAGCGCCAGCAGCCCTGCCAGTCCAAAGAGACCCACGTGCTTCGGCTCCCTCTCCCCGCTTCTGGCATCGCTCATCAGCTCCACTGGGTTCGCCTTTCCCACCTGCACCAGGTTCACCAGCAGATTCAGCGCCGTGACGAAGGCATAGAAAGCCATTACGTCCCTGACGGCCGCCGGGCTTACGGCAAATTCCACGTTCACGGGCATCTTGGCAAGATTCAGCAGCAGAAGGAACACCAGTCTGGAAAAGACAAGCCCCAGCGCCACGGCTGCTGCCACCACAGCCAAATAGATCACCGCACTCTCCCAGAGCATCATGATACCTATGTGCTTCTTTTCCAGCCCCAGAATACTGTACAGCCCCAGCTCCCTCTTTCGCCTCTTGATCAGAAAGCTGTTGGTATAGTACAGAAAAGGCACCATGATAATCCCAAGCAGAACGAAACCGATCTGAACCAGCATCAGCGCATAGGCCCCCTTGGGCAGCGTGTACATGATATCGTTCTTCAGGATCAGGTCGAACACGAAATAGGTGAACATGGCAAAAATACTGACTCCGATATAGGGAAAATAGACCGATCCGTTTTTCCGGATATT
>CANOFQ010000260.1 GCA_947565325.1 uncultured bacterium | reverse complement strand
GCAGCCTTAAGGAGCTGTTTTTTAAGCCGATATAGATATAGGAAGGTTTCTTCATGGAAGGGGCTTGTAAGGAAGGCTCACCATGAGAGATTTTCCATATTTATATAAATATCCTGAGAAGAAAGGAGGTAGGAAATGAAAAGCACGCTTATCAGGGACGTAGGAGCGGAGCTGATGAACCTGACTCCGGTGCAGGCAGGCAGGAACACTGCCACCGGAGAGTTCCAGAAAATCTGGAACAGCCAGATGGGAAAAAGCCCGCAGGGAGATCAGAACGCACCGAAGAATGAGAGCATGCCTTCAGAGAAGGCTGCCCCGGACAGAGCTGAGGACAGCAGGCAGCTGCAGTCTCAGGCGGCTACCAAGATCCAGAAGGGCGAGACGATTCGGGGCGAGGAGCCGGAGACGGCAGAGGGACCCGGGATGACGGAAGAGCTTTCCCTGCAGGATCTGGAGCAGATCATGGAGGTGCTGGCGGCCACGGCGGCGGAGCTGATGCAGAAGCTGGCGGATGCCTTCGGAATTTCCGTGGAGGAGCTGCAGGCGGTGATGGATGAGCTGGATCTGAAGCCCATGGAGCTTCTGGACGCTTCGGTGCTGGGCAGCCTGGTGCTGGAGCTGGGAGGCGGACAGGATGTATGTGCGCTGGTGACGGACGAAGCGCTCTACGGCAAGTACCAGATGCTGATGGAGCAGCTGCAGGGAGCGCTGCAGGAGGACGGCGAGGCGCTGGGCAGGACGCCGCAGGAGCTGGTGCTGCTTGCAAAGGAAGGCCTGGAAGGACTCGCCGGGGAAGCGCCGCCGGCGGAATATGTGTCCGCCGAGCAGAAGCCCGAGACAGACGAGGAGAATGCCTATGTCAGGCCGCAGGAGGCCTCGGACGGCGCAGTGCAGGAGACTGTACAGGTGCAGGAGACCGGACAAGATGCCCCGGGACAGAACAGCAGTCAGGCAAAGGGAGAGAGCAGGCAGTCCGGCGGGAAGGCGCAGGAGGGAGAGCATCCCAACATTCTCATCGAGAATATCCGGACGGAGCAGTTCCAGCCCGGTGAGGTGCCGGCAGAAGCCTTGGTCAGGGAAAGTGGCTGGACGGAACAGACCAGAGATATCATGAACCAGATCATGGACTACATGAGGATCCATCTGAGCCCGGATGCCACGAGTCTGGAGATGCAGCTTCATCCGGCCAGCCTGGGTACGCTGCAGGTGCAGATAGCATCCAGGGCGGGAGTGGTCACGGCGAATTTCATCGCCCAGAACGAGACGGTGAAGGCGGCTCTGGAGAGCCAGATCATGCAGCTGAGAGAGAGCTTCGAGGCGCAGGGGGTCAGGATCGAGGCCATAGAGGTGACGGTGCAGACCCATGAGTTCGAGCGGAATCTGGAGCAGGGCAGGGGCAGAGGCCAGCAGGAGCCTGAGAGAAGGAACCGTTCGAGGCGGGTGCGGCTGGACGGCACGGTGTCCATGGAGGCCGGAGAGGAGAGGGAAGCGTCCGGGACGGCACGGATTGACATGGACGGAAGCACGGTGAACTACATCGCATAGCTGACAGGCAGTAAAGTCGGGAGCGAGGGCCACAGGGCCGCAGGAGAAGGCTTTGGAAGCCAGGCAGTAAAAAATCCAGCAGGAAAGGAGAGCAGCATGAGCACATTATATGCACCGGTGAAAAACGGGCAGATCGTGGAGACCGAGTCCCAGAATTCCCTGAAAAAGGCAACCACCGCCGAGAAGAACGGTATGGACAAGGATGCGTTCCTGAAGCTTCTGGTAGCGCAGATGCAGTATCAGGATCCGCTGGAGCCCACCTCCAACACGGAGTTCGTCTCCCAGTACGCACAGTTCTCTCAGGTGGAGCAGATGCAGAACATGGCAGGCACCACGGAGCTGTCGAGGGCAACGGCTCTGGTAGGAAAGGAGGTCTATGTGAAGACCACCGATTCCGCAGGAGAGCCCACGTACAAGTACGGAAAAGTGGACTATGTGGTGTTCGAGAACGGAAAGGCATACCTCTCTATCGAGGAGTCCTTGTATGCACTGGAGGATCTTGACACGGTTGTGGATGCGGAATACAAGGTTGCATACGACAAGGCCAGAGATTTCACCATCGAGCTGAACAAGCTTCCCAGCGTGAAGCGGATCGACCTGTCCAGTGCGGAGAAGGTGGATGAGCTGGAGAAGATCTACAACGAGATGACAGATTACGAGAAGAGCTTCGTGGCTACGGATACGGTCAAGAGACTCAACGAGTACATCGAGAGGATCAAGGAAGTGCGGGCAGCGGCCGACAAGCTTGAGGAGGAATCCAAGGACAAGGTGGAAGGCGGCGAGGAGGAAGATGCAAAGGACGATGCCGGGGAGAAAGAGCCTGCCGAGGATGCGGGAGGAACGACAACACTGTAGGTATATCTAAAGGAGGAGCTGGGGATGAACATTCAGAACAATGGGTATCTTTCCATTGCACAGCTGACGGATCAGCATTTGAACAGATCCCAGAGGACGCAGGCCACGGAGGGCGCAGAGAGTCTTTCCTTTCAGGAGATTTTGCGGCAGAGGGCTCTGCCGGGGGAGGGGAATCTCAAGTTTTCCAAGCATGCCATGGGCAGGCTTGCGGACCGCAACATCGAGCTGAGCGACAGCCAGCTGGAGAGGCTGCAGTCTGCGGCGCAGAAGGCGGGGCAGAAGGGCATCCGGGATTCTCTTGTAATCATGGATCAGCTGGCGTTCATTGTGAACGTGCCCAACCAGACCGTGGTCACGGCCATGGACAGCACGGAGACGATGGACAATATATTCACAAATATCAACGGAGCGGTCATTATATAACCGGACCTTGCAAGGAGGTTATTGCCCCTGGAATGACAGACAGGGGAAGCCGCCGCTTTGACAGGAGGAACAATCACTATGATGAGATCACTTTTTTCTGGCGTGTCGGGCCTTAAGACCCACCAGACCAGAATGGACGTTATCGGTAACAATATTGCAAACGTAAATACCACGGCTTACAAGTCGAGCTCCATGACCTTTGCGGCGCTGATGAGCCAGACCACCCAGAAGGCCAGCGGCGCCAACGCCACCACGGGCACCGGCGGCGTGAACCCCAGACAGATCGGTCTGGGCGTGAAGGGAGCAGCCATCAACGTCAACATCACCGGGCAGGGCTCCAGCCAGTCCACGGGCAATCCCTTCGACATCATGATCACGGGCAGCAACTTCTTTGTGGTCAGCGACGGGAGCACAAATTATTTCACCAGAGACGGCTCCTTTTATGTGGACGGCTCCGGAAATCTGGCCATGACCAGCATCGGCTATACCGTCATGGGCTGGCAGGTGGATGAGACCACAGGCAATATCAAGAAGGACACGGTCAGCGCCCTGCGGATCATGAACACTGCCAACATGACCTATCCGCCGGAGGCTACCTCTCAGGCCTATATGTCAGGCATCATCGATGAGCATGACACGGACGTGACCAGCCCCAACGGCAAGACGGTGAGCCTGAACTTCTATGATGCGCTGGGCTATGACTATACGGCGAAATTTACCATCAGACAGTCGGATGACGATAAGGTATACAGTCTTGAGCTGGATAAGATTATTGACTCCACAGGGGAAGAGGTGGATCTGACGCTGAATGCCAACGCAGCGGTCACCAATCTTTTCGGTCAGGCGGAGACTCTGGATAAGAAGGGAACCCTGACGTTTGCTACCGGATATAGCTGGAATACAGATAATCCTCCGAAGCTGATGAAGGATGGTCAGGCCGTGGTAGATCTGGCCGATGTAATCGACACGACCACAGGGAAATTCCGGACGGAGAATTTTGAGAAAACAGAGGGTACGGGGGCGACTGCCACAACCAAAGAGGTAAACGTGGAAAAGGAGCTGGATAAGCTTGCCGCCGCATACGGCTATGAGGGAAGCGCCAAGGAGTTCCTGAAGCAGGTTTACACCACTTATACTGCGGATGGGGCCGTGGAGAATTCCATGACCGTGGAACAGATGCTCTTGGCTCAGGCCAATGTCACCAACGTAGCTCCTTTGGCGGGCACGCTCAGCAAGATTTCCGATGTGCTGGCGGCTACGACGCAGGGACAGCCGGCCAGCAGCATTCCCACGTCCGGCAGACGCTTTCAGGGTGTAAAGATTAATTTCGATCCCAAGAGCGGTGTCTTTGCAGGCATTAACGGCATTGCGACACAGCAGAAGACAACGCTCAACTTAAGCGGTATCGGCAGGGGCAACTTCTCCGACATCAGCATCGACCTGTCGGAGCTGGGCAACTTCGACAACAAGGGAACCTCCACTGCCAACGCCACCAGCGGAAGCAACGAGGACGGCATGGTGGGCGTGGGATCCGGCCGCCGGCTGGGCGACATGACCGGCATCGCCATCCAGCAGGACGGCAAGATATTCGCCAGTTACGACAACGGCATGACCAGACTGCTGGGGCAGATCGCCACCGCAAGATTCGCCAACGCCTCCGGCCTTGAGAAGGCGGCGGACAATCTCTATTCCGCCACCCTGAACTCCGGCGAGTTCGACGGCATCGGAGTGGACATCACTGCGGACGGCAGCTATATGTCCACGGGACAGCTGGAGATGAGCAACGTGGATCTGTCCAGCGAATTCACGGAGATGATCACGACCCAGAGAGGCTTCCAGGCCAACAGCCGTATTATCACCGTGTCGGATACGCTGCTGGAAGAATTAACTAATCTAAAACGTTAATATTTTTCTCGCATTATAGTTGCAGGTATGTTATAATATGCGGAAAGGGCAGAGCCGGATGGCGGAGAACCGGCTGCCAGGCTCCCTCGGGCAGTTGCTTATTCGACCGTTCGATGAGCGAGAGCGAAAAGGATGCATGGCGAACCCGAAAAATCTCCGAATTTTTCGGGTCTCTGTCCGGATGCGGTAGAAACAGAAGGATGTTGCATTGACAGACAGCTATATGCAGGGGACAGGATTCCTGCCCCCTGCATATGATGTACAAGAGGTGTCCT
>CANOFQ010000259.1 GCA_947565325.1 uncultured bacterium | reverse complement strand
ATTTCAGATTTCTCTGCACTCTGCCAATACGGGACTGCTCCGATATTGCTTCCTGTGTTAACGGGGGAACTCCGTTGAAGCCTACTGAGATAGATCTGTTCGGTTCACAGCTCGGAGGCTGCTTCCATATTAGTTCATTGAAGATTCGCACCCGCCATCTTCTCTCTGTGAAATCCCTAATATTTACTATTCCTCGTCAAAGCCTTTTTGTTTTGAATTAGTTGGAAGTATAGCACGGTAAAAAGTATTTGTCAAGCAGCTTGTTCTTTTCAAGAATTTTTTAAAAACGCTTCCATCAGTTTACCAATTCCCGTATATTTTGTGCTATAATGTTTTAAGTGATTTTGTTTCCCTCTTTTTCCTTATCAGGGTTCGCAATCCCTATTGGACATATAACATAGGAGAAGCTTCCGGAGAAAGCTGACCTGCGATCCGGAACTACTGATGGTTAGAGGATAAACAAGCTATAAACTAATTCCGTTTAAAATCACAAACCCTGAAAACAATGATTTACTTTAAAAAACTTCGAGACGAGGATGTGAACAATGAAAAAAATATTACATTTACTTATGGCATCGCTTCTGTTTATTTCGCTGACGGCATGCGCCCCACTTCCATCGGAAACATCCGACAATATTGTAACCGCACCTTTTGATGAAACCTACGTCTCCAGCTCCCAGCAGGCGAAGTCTTCTGAAGACGATATAGCGGCCTCCATAAGCGAGACCGAAGAACTGCCGGAGGACGGCACATATACTTCAAAAGAAGATGTTGCGCTCTACATCCACCTATACGGCTGCCTGCCCACAAACTTCATCACAAAGAAAGAGGCCGAGGCACTGGGCTGGAAAGGCGGCTCTCTGGAACCCTACGCCCCGGGCATGTGCATAGGAGGAAGCCACTTCGGCAATTACGAGGGACTTCTGCCGGAGAAAAAGGGCAGAAGCTATACCAAATGTGACATCGATACATTAGGCGCTGACAAACGGGGCACAAAACGGATCGTATTTTCCAACGACGGACTGATTTACTACACAGAAGACCATTATGAGAGCTTCGAACTCCTATATGGGGAAGAATGAACGCAACAAGCAGCAGGGCATTGAAGCTATGCGAAAAAACAGGAAGCCCTATTCAGAAAAAGGAGAAAAACCATGCTTACCTGCACACTGGACGGAAACAGCATTATGGACAGAAGGACACTCCACGACACCCTTACGGCCTCCCTGCAGCTGCCGGACTGGTACGGCAGGAATCTGGATGCACTATATGACTGCCTCACGGATCTGCAGGAGGAGACCGAGATACGGATTCTGAACCCTGATGCCCTGGAAGCCAATCTTGGCAGCTATGCCCGCTCCCTTGTAGGAGTCCTCCATAGGGCCTCTTCTGAAAATTCCAGAATAAAGTATATAGTCTTACAGAATGAACCACCCCACTGCAAGCAATGGGACATCTGGCCCTAATTTCTCCTTCAGAACGCTGCAAGCAGCAGGGTATTAGACCCATAAGAGAACAAAGTATGTGACATACAAGAATCAAATACCCCGCAGCAAGCTAGCAAGCTGACGGGGCAGCAAGCTTGATTCGCAGCAAGCTGCGGGGTATTGACCCTTGCGACATTTGCAAAGCCAATTATGAATCGGCTTTATGCTCATGCAAGCAACAGCATAAAGTCAGCAAAGCTGACTTGGCTCATTGCTCGCGGGAATAATCATGCGGCTTATCGAAAAAATATGGTCTACCGGAACAAAATTTATGGTCTATCAAAATAAAAGGGGCGCGGCACTACTCCCCATACACGCATCCCGGATACAGCGTTGAGCGGTACAGCTTCCCTTTTTGAGGTATGGCTGTGCCGGAAGGCTGCCGGCTCAGGTCATAAGCCAGCCCGGAATAGATCCACGCCCTTCCCTCCCCATAGACCACCGCATCCTCACAGTCCCTTCCGAACAGATCACCGCTGATCACGTACCCATCATCCGGAAAGACCACCAGCTTCTCCACCTCTCCCTGCAGAATATTTCCGCTGTACAAGGCAGGCTTTACGCCGCCTCCTCTTCTATATGCGAGAATATGATCCTTTCCCTGCCCGCCCCAGTTATGATACGTGTTCACAATGGTGAGCCAGCCGGGAGTCTTCCTGTCCTCCTTCCAGACCTCCCGCCCTTCGCTGTCCAGAAGGAACATTCCGTCACGCCCGTCCCACTGCCCCTTGTAGCCGTCTCCTCTCCGGATTCTGTCGAGACCGGCCACCTGAAGGCCCGGCTCTTCCGGAAGGAACTTTCCCAGCGCCACATGCTGGGATTCAATGGAGCCCTCATACCGCCAGAGCTGGGTACCTTCCCCGTCATAAAGGCAGGTGACGCTTCCTCCCACACAGATCTCCGGTTTCCCGTCTCCGTTCACATCCCCCACCCATAGACAGTCCGCATGATCCTCCAGATCCCTGCAGGACCAGAGGATTTTTCCCTCCGGCGAAAGCATATCGTATCCCGCCATCACCTCGTCCCGGCCGTCGCCGTTGATATCGCAGGCCAGCGGAAAATGGCCGATATTGCCCTGATGCTTCCACAGCAGCCTGAAATCCTGATCCATGGCCCACATATCATGATAGCGATTCTTCAGGATCACGTCTCTGGGTGTTGGATTGCCCGTCAGATTTGCGATTATGATACAGTCATGCGCCATGGGATCCGGCAGAGGGAATTCACGCTTCACCGCCCCGGTGGCACCGTCAAGCTGACGGAAGGTCTTTTCCATCACTACCAAAACCTCCAGATGGCCGTCCCCGTCAATATCGAATATCTGGGCAGGAAAATCGGATCCGAAGCCGCCCGGCTCTGCCTGAGGACTTCCGGTCTGCCACAGCAGCTCCCCTGTCAGGGCAAATGCCGTCACACAAGTCACCTGATGGGGCACGTACCGATCATCGATCCCCCCGTCCGCCTGCACGCACACCAGCTCCATCCGGCCGTCCCCGTTAATGTCTCCCAGCAATACCTTACAGTTCTTTCCCGCTCTGGCTATGTCAACGCTGCCTATCAAAATTGCTTCCATCTTCTATGCTGCTCCCTTCTGCAGTCTTCCGCTGCTCATATGATCTTACCTGCTGCTCTTCCGATCTGTTCTGCCGCTCTTCCCATCTGTTCTGCCGCTCTTCCGGTCCTCCCAACTTATTTATTGCTCCTCACCCTTTTCTGCACTCCCCTGCTCTTTCTCCAGAATGCAGCACAAACTCCTGCGTGGGATATCCAAGGGATACCGTAAGCTCCCCGGGAACAAACCCCATAGATTCATAGAACGCCCTGGGAACAGAACCCTTTCCGTCATCCTCCCGAAAGGTTTCCACCCGGATATCCCTGCTGCAGTCCAGCTTCGTCAGCATCAGCTCCACCATCCTTGCCGCAATCCTCCGCCTGCGGTAATCTGGATGAACCGCCATGCAGGAAATCGTGTTGTTCTTCGGAGAAAAAAGCAGTATCCCCACCACCATGTTTCCGTCCAGAGCACACACGGCGCTGCCACGCTCCATATTCTTTATTACCGTAGCCCGATAATCATCCAACGCCTCCTCTGTCTCAAGGCCCGGAAAATTCTGTCTCACGATCTCCACAAGACTCATCCACGAATTCAGACAGCGCATATCTGCAAAATCGATGCCGACCCAGCGCCTGCGGTCTCCATGGGCGTCATATTCCGGAATGTCTCCCATATCGAACAGCTTGTCCAGAAACCAGTAGGGTACCATCAGCCCTTCCCTCTGAAGCAGCAGAACCTCCTCCTTGTCTGCCCAGCGGACACATCTGACCTCCTCCTTCTGGAGCTTCAGCTGCTGAATGTCCACATCCTGCCTTACGACATAATAATCATCAAATCCGTCAGAGAAATTCACTGTAAAATTAGGTCTCCTTCCGGAAAGATCCAGCTTAAGGCCGATCTCCTCTAAAACCTCTCTCTCTGCCGCCTGCCGGCTGCTGTCCCCCGCCAGCGCTGAACCCCCCACCGTCAAATCCCACATATTGGGCCATCCCTTCTTAAAGGGCTGCCTGCGCTGAATCAGAAGCTGGTTCCTGCTGTTGAAAATGCAGATATGCACCACCAGATGAAGCTCTCCCTTTTTCATTTCATCGCCCCGTCGGTGCAGCCGTCCCGTCCTTTCCCTGTCCTCCGTATACACGTCCCAGAATTCCGAATTCTCCCGGTCAGCCATGATCCTCCTTTCCCGCAGCCACTGCTGCCGTCTGCTGTTTCATACCCCTTCGACGCTGTGTTTCAAGAATGATCCTCACATTGTCCCGATTTCCTTCTCATCCATTCCGCTCATTGTCCTCCGCCCCACACCGGATCCTTCATCCCCTCCGCAAGCTCCCGCAGACATTTCCCTATGATCGCAAGATTCTGACGGGCCTGCACCGGGTTCCTCTCCACATAAGCGCTGCTCTCATCCAGCTTGTCCGCAAGCTCCTGCAGGCTCTTGCGCATCTTCCCGGACAGCTCCCCCATTTCTTTCGTCTGATGCCATGTCTCCTTCTCCAGATGATCCACAAGCTCCTGCAGCCTGCCGATGCGTCCGTTCAGAAGCTCTCTTTTCTCCGCCAGCTCCCCATTTTCCCGTTCATATCCAGATTTACGCTCCTGAGCCTCCTGAAGCTCCTCCCTATGCAGGACTTCCGCTTTTCTGGGCGAAAATACCTTAAAATCCTCCGATTCCGAGGCCCTGAGACCGTCCATATAGGTCTCTGTCTCCCGGATGCGCCGCAGATTGGCGGACATACGCACTTGTATCTCTCCGGCCTCCCGCTTCAGCTCCTCCAACAGCTCGGTCAATATACTGTAATTACTGTAATCCTCCGGCAGCATTTCCGTCCCCCTTTCCCACATCCCCTAAATCTCATAATATAACTATACGAAACGGCAAAAGAGCTGTCAATTCACAATAGAAAAAATACAGCCGCATAGGTGGAATAATTTTGGTATGCTTTTCTCAAGAAACATGATATAATAGAATCTAAGACAAGATTCTATTATCAAAGTCCTATAATAGAATCTAAGACAAG
>CANOFQ010000258.1 GCA_947565325.1 uncultured bacterium | reverse complement strand
GGAGAACCGTGCTATCGTTACTGATATTGCCGGTACGACAAGAGATACGCTGGAATACGGAAATTGATGTGATGGCTGTGGATCATCATAACAAGCGGCTATTTGCCGGTGAATGTAAGTATTACGCAAAGCCCGTAGATGCGCAGGTTTACTTTGCGCTGAAAGAGAAGGTTGCAAATGCCGGAGAAATCAGCAAGGCATTTCCGGGATACGATGTTATCTACGGTGTGTTCAGCAAGAGCGGCTTTACACAGAGAATGATCGATGCGGCCACGGAAAACGCAGATCTGTTCTTGATCAACAAGGACGGGTTGCAATAAATTTTCGAGAGCGTGAAACATGGAGAAAGTACATTTTCAAACAGACTGCTGTAAAAATCCCCGCTGCAGGAAGAACGCAGCGGGGGGCATAAGGCCGATAGGCCTGAAGAGTTTGATCCCTTGTGCTATTTTGTATAAAAGATCTGTGCGATAGGAGAGTCGGGAGAGAGGATGACGGTCTTGTTCCCGCCCTGCATGGAAAGCCGAAGGGCATCCAGACTTCTCACGAAGGAGTAGAACTCCTGCTTCGATGCGTCATTATAGGCGTCGGAGAGGATCCTCATGTACTCGGCCTCCCCTTCTGCGATGAGGATGGCGGCCTCCTTCTCGGCCTCGGACAGCAGCACCGTGACCTCCTTGTCGGTGGTGTTGCGGATGATCTGGGCCTCGGAGCTTCCCTCTGCCGTATAGGTGGCGGCGATGTTGTCCCGCTCGGAGATCATGCGCTCATACACGGCGGCCTTGTTGTCGTTGGGGAGATCCAGCTTCTTCGTCTCGAAGGAGAGCAGCTGGATGCCGTACTGGTCCAGAGAGTCACCTATGTTTGCTATGATGGAGGAGGAAAGCTGTCCGTTGCGTCCGGAGATCACGTCCTCCTGCGTGGTGCTGCTGATGACGTTCTTCGTGGAGTTGTACACGATGGCGTCCAGACGGCTCTCTGCGTTGGAGATGGAGAAGTTCAGGGTCTGGGCGAACTTCTGGGGATCGACGATGCGCCAGAGGATGTAGCTGTCACAGATCATTGTCTTCTTGTCGCTGGTGATGACATCGGACGGGGACAGGTCATAGAGCAGCACCTGCTTGGGCAGGGTGTCCACACTCTGGATGAAGGGGATCTTGAAGCTGATGCCCGAAGTGGACACCACACGCTCGATCCTCCCGAACTGGCGGATGAGGCTGTATTCGTTCTCATGGGTGATTACGATGCTGGACGCACCTGCGATCAGGACGAACAGTATCACGATGGTCAGCAGAATCTTTTTCGCTATCTTCATATCTATACCTCCTTACCCGCTTTAGCAGGTATACCTGCTTTAACGGGTATGCCCGTTTTAGCGGGGTTATACGTTTTGGCGAGCGTCAATTCAATAGTTTCAAACAGTTCAGAAAGCTGTTTTGTTTCCGTTAAAGAATGCCGAAAGCTTTTTCCGATTAAAGGCCGGCATGGTTTTCTGCCGCTGAATATTGGAACGCAATCAAAGCACATGATCAGGGTGCGTCGGGATCCTCGGTGCCGTCCGCATCGGAGCCGA
Organism: uncultured bacterium; assembly: GCA_947565325.1. Classification (GTDB taxonomy): domain Bacteria; phylum Bacillota; class Clostridia; order Lachnospirales; family Lachnospiraceae; genus Acetatifactor. Next base: position 3,509 of record CANOFQ010000258.1, on the reverse strand, counting down.
AAGCGTCCTGCCCCGTGCCAGAAGGTCTGTTCAGGCCGGAATTCCTGCCGGAGGCATCCCCGCTGCCGGAACCGTTGCCGTCATCGGATCCGCCGGTGAAGGAATCCAGAGGGTAGATGGTCTGCATGTTTCCGCCGGAGCCCTCGATAACCACCTTCAGGTCGGGAAGGACATCCTCCATGGCCTCATAGAACATACGCTGTCTGGTGATCACGGGATTCTTGACATATTCCTGATACATGGCGCTGAACCGGGACACCTGCGCCGTTGCCTCGTTGATGCGCTCGGTCTTCTGGGCCTCTGCGTCCTTGATGATGCCGTCGGCTCTGGCCTGGGCAGAGGGAAGCTGCTCGTTGCGGTATTTGTTGGCGTTGTTCAGGGCGGTCTCCTTGCCCTGCTTTGCGGTCTCCACGGCCTTGAAGGCTTCCATGACCTCCTGCGTGGGAGGCTCGGAATCTTGGATGGTGATGTTCACCAGCTGTACGCCGATGTCCTGCTTTGCCAGACGATCCAGAATCATCTCCTTGATGGCGGACTGGATCTCGTTCTTCCCGGTGGTCAGTACATCGTCCACGGAGTAGCTGCCGATGACGGTTCTGATGCAGCTCTGGCTGATGTTCTTCAGGATCCCCAGAGGGTTCTTGGAGGCGTAGAGCGCCTTCACGGGATCGCTGAAGCGGTACTCCACGTAAAAGTCCACGTCGATGAAGTTGAAGTCAGAGGTGATCATCAGGGATTCTTCCTCGTTATACTGCTCCGAGTCCAGACTGTAGCCGATGGCCAGTCCCTGAATGGTGGTGTTCACCTTTCTGACCTGCTGGATGAAAGGAATCTTGAAATGCAGGCCGGGCTCCGTTACGGCCTGAGGGCTGCCCAGCGTGATCAGCACCGCCTGCTCCTGCTCCTTGATCTCATAGGTGCAGTTGAAGCCCAAGATGATGAGCACCACCGCCAGCACCACGCCGCCGATTATTTTTTTGCTGGGCAACGGCTTCTTCGGGGTGCCGGTTCTGCCGCCCCCGTCCATGGTTTCAAAACCGTTCCTTCTGTTGCGAAAAGAATCACTGTTCATATGTTTGCCTCCTATTCCAGTTCCGTCTCTCCACTACGGTGCCCTTTTCTGGGAAGATTTTCCGACCGCAAGGTCGTGCGTCCGAAAAACCTTCCATGTGTCATGTGACACATTGCACCTTCGTTCCGAGACTGTTTCCAGTTCCGCCATGCATCGCCAGATGCATTGCACTACGGTGCCCTTATTTCTCTTTTTTCTTATAATACGCCCCTTGGGTATAAATAGCAATGGAAATTGCAGCACTATATCAGGGGGTAATGTGCTGTGGGGATGCCCTGAGCTCTCTGACACACTTTCTGCTCTGACTTGTTCAGGGCATTATTGCGGTGCATCGACCGCCTCTCCGGGAAAGGTCTCCGTGTTCTCCCAGCAGCGGCTCTCGATGAAGAGCCGGGTGAGCGCCGGGTCCAGCTCTCCTCTCTGCTCTGCGTTTTCCGTCAGAATGGCCAGCGCCCTGTCCAGAGGCATGGCCTTTTTGTAGGGTCTGTCATTGGCCACCAGTGCGTCGAAGATGTCCAGGATGGTGATGATCCGCACTGCAGGAGGGATTTCCGCTCCCTTCAGGTGGCGGGGATAGCCGCTGCCGTTCAGCAGCTCATGGTGGGAAGCGGCCCATTCCCGCACATGGGACAGATCGTCGGAAAAATGGATCTGGGACAGCAGCCTGTCGGTGATCTCCACATGCTCCTCCATGACCTTTCTCTCTGCCTTCGAAAGATTTCCCCGACGGATGGAGAGCATGTCATATTCCTCCTGAGCAAGCCATGGCTGCGGGGTGCCGTCCTCTGCGGTATAGGTTCTGGCCCGGAGAAGGGTAAGCTCCTCCAGAAGCTCCTCCTTCAGGAACCCGGCTGAATTGGCCATATCCACCAGCCGGAGGGCCTCATGGGTCTGCTGGATCAGGGCCTCCTTTTCGGCGCAGGAAATCTCCCCCTTCAGCGCCTGAATCTGGGCCAGCAGCCGGATGGTCTCCATACGGTGGGTGAAGGCGGCGTACTGATCCGGCAGAAGGCGCCTGGCCTTGTTCATCACTTCCAGGGGAGTCACCAGCTTGCCGATGTCATGGAGCCAGATGCTCATCAGCAGTTCTTCCTTCTGGGCCGACGTGAAATGCTCCGCATCCTCACGGGTATTCAGATAATCTATGAAGCGGCTGCCGTATTCCGCCATATGCCGGGGATGGCTGCCGTTGTACGGCGTTCTTTCGTCAACAGCGGTGGACATGGCCCTGACGAAGGAGTGCAGCAGCTCTCGGATCTCTCTCATATAGCGCACGTTCTGGATGGTGACCGCCGCCTGAGATGCCACGGACTCCACCAGCAGCACCATGTCCCCGGCAAAGCCGCATACATTGCCGTCTTTGTCCAGAGCGTTGATCAGCTGGAGGACACCCAGCTGTTCCCCCTGCCGGTTGCGCATGGGAACCACCAGCATGGACTGAGTGCGGTAGCCGGTCATGGCGTCGTACCGGATGGGCCCGGAAAAGTCGTATTCGCTGCAGCTGCGCACATCCTCCACCAGTATGGTCTTATCGTCCAGCAGGGCCAGCGCACAGACGTTCTCCCGCCGCATAGGAACCGGAGGAAGCCCAGGATCACTTCCGTCGCCGCCGGAATAGGTCTTCAGGGTATCGTTGCGCATGATCTTGAACCGCAGGGCATCCTCGTCCAGAAGGTACAGCGTCCCTGCATCGCAGTGGGTGAGATCCATGGCACAGCACAGGATCTGTTCCAGAAGACGGTTGATGTCCCGTTCAGAGGAGAGGAGAACCCCTACCTCCAATATCTTGTTGATGTTTTCTTGTGTCATATTGCCTCCTATCAGAACTCTGCTTAAGGGAAAATAAGGGAAACAAAATCATATCAAACATTGTAACACAAAACATTATAGCACAAAACATGCGGGAATTGTGAACTGATTGAAATGCTTTCAAAAAACAATCCGTCCCCCCTGCCGCCGGCCGGATAAATGCAGATGTAACTATTGAAATTACAATTCGGCAATACTATAATCAGTTATGGGAAGAAGTTGATTTTAGGATGGCGACAAGGCATTCGTATGGGCGGTTCACAGCTTTGCGGGCGCAGGGGAACAAGCTGCAGCTGACATTTTCCGTATTGACACGGATGGTCTGATTGGGAGGGAATGGCATGACACAGGAAGAAAAAAGGGAGTTTCTGATAAGCAGGCTGTTAAGGGAACAGCCGGGATATGCACAAATGAAAATGCCGGCTGAAGCAGGGGAACAAAAGAGACTGTTGCGCTCCCTTTTCAATGTCCGCATGCCGGGTGCAGCCGAAGAGGAATTTATAAACATACAGAATGAATATTTACAGTGTGAAATGAAAGACAAAGGGATAACAGAGCTTTCCGAGCTGCCTCAGGCAATATATGAGTGGAACAGAGCGGGATGAATGTCTGACGGCATTGTATGAAA
>CANOFQ010000257.1 GCA_947565325.1 uncultured bacterium | reverse complement strand
CTTGTCCAGATGCCAGATTTCATCCACATACTGCTGGATGGTCCTGTCGGAGGTAAACTTGCCGCTGCAGGCCACGTTCAGGATCGCTTTCTTTGCCCAGCCCTTCTCGTCCCGGTAAGCCTCTTCCACCCGCTTCTGGGCCTCCGCGTAGGCCTTGAAGTCCTTCAGAATGAAGTAGGTGTCCGCCCGGTCGCTGCTCTGTTAAAAGTAGCGGAAACCTTGACAGAATCAGGGTCTCCGCTGTTTTTGTATGTCTAAAATTCTGTAGACAGTACCTATGTTCTATTGCAGGGCCTTGGTCATGAGGTCGTAGATCCGGCTCTCCGTCAGGGGTTGTATATGTACCCTAAGTCGTATTCAGACTGCTGTGTCCCAACGGCATCCCCTATTTCTAAAACATTTCAAATATAGTGCCTGCCCTCCACTTAAAATCTTTTTCTGTTTTGCAGATACAAGGAATGCTCCACATCTCCGTGCCCCAGCGCCGCCTGACAGGTGACGGGACAGCCGCAGGAGAGTCCGCCGTTTCTCGGCTTCACCCACTCCCGGTATTCTCCCTGATGTACAACGGCACAGTCCCCTGCCTCTGCCATATCCGCAGCCTTCTGTATGGTCAGAAAGGGCCTTTCCTGCGTCCCCGGATTCCTGTCATTTCCGCTCTTTGCCACATGATAGATTCTGCCCTCCATCATTTCTTCCTCTTGTTCAAGAGCCCTCTTCATTCAATGATGCTTTCCTCCCAGCTTGCAGGTCTTTCTATCCCAAGCAGATCCAGAATGGTGGGAGCGACGTTTGCCAGCCCCCATTCCCCGGCCTTCAGGTCAAGGCCAGGCTTACAGATGATAAAGGGCACCGGATTCAGCGAATGCGCCGTCCTGACCATAGTGCCTCCGTCCTTTTTCTTTTCCAGCATCTGATCTGCATTCCCGTGGTCTGCCACCACCATCAGCACATACCGGTTTCTGTCACAGCACTCCTTGATTCTCGCCAGCTGCAGATCCACGCACTCCACTGCGATCCGGGCGGCGGCAAGATTTCCCGTATGCCCCACCATGTCCCCGTTTGCCAGGTTGCAGCGCAGGAACTGATATCTGCCGCTGTCCATGGCCTCTATGAAGCCGTCTGCGATCTCCGCCGCCTTCATCCAGGGCCTCTGGTCAAAGGGAACCTTGTCCGAGGCCACTTCGCAGTATTCTTCATGCTCTTGGCTGATTTTCCCGCTGCGGTTTCCGTTCCAGAAATAGGTCACATGACCGAATTTCTGGGTCTCCGATATGGCATACTCCTTTATCCCCCTCCCTGACAGCACCTCGGTGAGGGTCTCATGTATGGCAGGGGGATTCACCAGATACCTTTCCGGCAGCTTCAGGTCCCCGTCATACTGGAGCATGCCTGCGAACATCACCTCCGGCCTTCTCCCTCTGTTGAAATAGGGGAAGTCTTCCATCTCAAAGGCCATGGACAGCTCTATGGCCCTGTCCCCTCTGAAATTATAGAGAATCACGCTGTCGCCGTCCTGAATCCTCCCTGCGGCCTCACCGTCCCTCTCTATGACAAAGGGCGGCAGATACTGATCCGACGTGCAGCCTTCTTCCCGCAGTGTCCCAATGGCACTGGCGGCATCCGGAAAGAAACGTCCCTGCCCTCTCACATGGGTGTTCCATCCCCGCTCCACCATGGCCCAGTCAGCCTGATAGCGATCCATGGTAATGACCATTCTGCCCCCGCCGCTGGCTATGCAGACGTCAAAGTCTTCTGAATTCATTTTCTTCAGCTCCCGCTCAAGCCGCTCCACATAGACCAGCGCAGACTGGGAAGGCACGTCCCTGCCGTCCAGCAGGATATGGATCCTGCAGCGGGCGGCCCCCTCTTCCTTTGCCTTCCACAGCATGGAAATCAGGTGGCTTATATTGGAATGGACGTTCCCGTCTGACAGAAGACCGATAAAATGCAGCGTGGAAGGACGCTGGATGCAGTTTTCCAGCAGAGCCTTCCATGTATCAGATCTGAATATACTGCCGTCTTCAATGGATTCGTTCACCAGCTTCGCACCCTGAGAATAGATCTGTCCGCACCCCAGAGCATTGTGTCCCACCTCACTGTTTCCCATATCGTCGTCCGTGGGGAGCCCTACGGCAGTTCCATGGGCCTTCAGGCAGCAATGAGGATATTTCTCCATCAGCTCGTCCAAGACAGGCGTAGAAGCCCTCCAGACCATGTCCCCCTCATCCTGCGCCCCAATTCCCACTCCGTCCATTATGACCAAGGCTATCTTATCCATCCTATAAGCTCCTCTCTCTAAAAATGTCGTCACTGCAGATTCCTTTTCAGCTGCCCGACGGCCGTTTGTCCCCTCTGACCATCGGACAGCCCTTTTTCCCTACGGCTCCCTGCGCATATTCTGCCCCTTCCCGGTCGAGTTTAGACAGTTCTCCGGAAACCGGCAGGACAAAGGCCCCGTTCCATACCGCTCCGCCGGAACAGGGCCAGTCAGCCTTCCTCCAGAACCTATTTTTCCTTTTTCTCTGCCTTATCCTCTTCCCGGTGGAAGTATTTGTCCAGCTCCTTCCTGCGCTCCTCCGGCATCCCCTTCTTCACGGGAACCACTGCCGCATTGGCAACGTCGCCGATGATGCGGACGGCAAAGTCCACGTTCTTGCGCATGGCCCCCTCGCTGAGGGTGGGAATCAGGTCGTGTATGGTATGCAGCTCCGCCGTGGTGGTCTCTCTGCTCAGGCCCAGCGCCGGAATCTCATTGTCGCAGAAGGGCGCAGAATCGCTGGAATGGACTCCCACCCCGATCACCGCAGAATATCCCACCAGTTTACAGTACTGTTCCACGAATGTCTGCAGCTCCTTCTCTCCCGTGACGCAGATCTTGTTCGCACCCAAGACCGTGCCGCACATGTCGAAGTTGAAGCAGAACACCGTCTTTTCCAGCAGCTCCTTCTTCTGCTCCACATAGGCCTTGGAGCCCAGCAGCCCCAGCTCCTCGCTGCCGCACCAGACAAAGCGCAGTGTCCTTCTGGCGGGGCGGGCCGCAAAATGCCGGAAGATCCCCAGCAGTGCGGCGGCGCCGGTGGCGTTGTCCCAAGAGCCCGTCCCCACGGGAACGGAATCATAATGGGCCGTGAGCACGATGCTCTCCTCCTTCAGATCCGTCCCTTCCACCACCGCCAATATGTTCCGGCTCTCCGGCTCCGTGTCCTCCTGCTCCAGCACAAGGTTTACCTTCACAGGCTCCTGGCATGCCTCCAGCTGATTCACCAGCCAGAGAGCGTCTCCCGCCGTCACCGCAAAGCCCGGAATCAGCCCGTGCCTGATAAAATTCTCCCTTATCCTTCTGGGATACAGCGAGGCATCCTTCTCTGAGACATAATACTTGCCCTGCATGACCAGAAACGCAGAGGCCTTATGCTCCACCAGCCGCTTATAGGCCTCTTCCTCAAGCCTGTTCAGCAGCACTGCCTTGCCCTCCAGATCTCCGATTCCGGCAAAGTCGATCTCCGAAGCATCGTCAAGATAGACCAGCTCACACTCCCTGTCGATACTGCCGGAGCGCAGGAAGGACACACAGAAAATCTCCCGCCCTGCCGCCTGTACGGAGCATTTCTTCACCTCTGCGCCGGGAACCTGGAAGGTCATGTACTCTCCCCTGGCATCCTCCCGCCCCGTCTCCTGCACAGTCCGGCCGATCTCTTCCATGATCAGCTCCGCAGCCTGCCTCTCCTCCGGGCTGCCGCCCACCCTTACGAAGCTCAGCTTTCTCACAAAGTCCATCAGTTCCCTCATTTTTACTTCCTCCTATGCCCAAGGCTTTTCTGATTTCATTGATACGTCCATTATACATAATTACAGGACAAATTACAACAGACACTGAAATCTAATCAAAAACCGTGTTCGGTTTATTGTATTCCGAACACGGTTTTGGTTTTGGTTTCGTTTTCCCAGAGGAAGGGCGTCGCAACCCTCAAAAAGGGGGCCTAGTTTTTCTGCCACTTGAGATAATGGATAAACTTTTTACCCTGCCATGAACAGAACAGACATATATCCGTTTCTGTCATGGCACCGAAAATGCCGGAAGAAAGGCCTTCCACAGATTTTCTGTGACTGAATGCCCTATACGGCCCGGTTGGCACATGCGCCGGGACAGCTGCACCAGATATTCCCATTATATTGCTGATGTGTTAGAATTTACCCGCTGCAGCCGCTGTGCATAATCCTCAGAGCCCACATTCCTCCCTGAACTGCCGGACATCCCCGACCCTGGCAGCGGCCTTCAGCCAGTCTTTTAAAATATCAGGATCCTTCTCGGACATGATGCGATCCGATACCTCCTGCGGAATGCTGCCCAGCTCGACCAAAAGCAGCAAGATGGCTTCTGCTTTTCCCTCTATTTTCCCCTGACTCCTGATATATGCATCTTCTCCCCTGCGGTCCCTTATCCTCTTCAGACGCTCTTCATATAAATAGCGCAGGCTCTTCCTCAGGCTCATCTCCCTAATCACCCCTACCGCTTCCCTGATTCCGGCATTTTCTGCTCTTATCATCTCCAAGTCCTCCTCGCTCTCTGCGTTGAACATGCGGATCCAGTCGTCTACCGCTTCTGTTCCCTGCAGAGTCTTTGACAGCTCTACGATATGTACCTCAAGCAGATCCGTCAGTTCCTTCCCGTCCGCCTCCCGCAGGCGGTACACGGAATGGTACCTGTCCCCTTCCGTCAGGTCGAAGTCCAGCAGGCCGATGCTGACACATCTGCACAGCCTCTCATAATCCTGCCCTGACTTCAGATCTTCCGTGAACATCTTCCCCAGATAGAACAGCTCCCTCTTCGTCCATGCGCTCTGGCGGCGCACCTGCATCTCCACGTTCACCTTTGCGTTCCCGTTCAGCTCCAGCGCCATGTCCAGAATCTCCTGCTTCTGTCTGGCTCGCCGTTTCCAGAGGAAAGGGGTCGTGACCCTCACCTCCTTGATCTCCTCCAGCGGGATTCCCAGTACGTCGCTCAGGAACTGCTTCCTCACATTCTCATATAAGAACAGTTCCCTGAACGCATAGTCGGCCTTCAGTGAAATAAGCCTCATC
>CANOFQ010000256.1 GCA_947565325.1 uncultured bacterium | reverse complement strand
ATGGATAAATATCATATCCGGCCTGCGCTTCTCGAAATCGTAATCCTCATACCACACTATGGGCACGTTCTTGGGATATTCACCGCCCTCATAATGCAGCTCCCTGAAGCTGCCGTCCGGGTTCTTGTCATAATACGGAATCGGGATCACATAAGCATCACAGTCCGGATCCTCTTCCGCCGCCTTCCAGATGCTCTCCAGACTATCCCACATGGAAGCCTTGTAGGGAAGGAATACTGTCTCCGTCCGAACCTTGATGTCATTCTTGACGCTGCTCTCGATCTTGAAAAGCATCTGACGCAGAGTCTTCGCAGCCTTCCCTGCCACAACGGGCTGCCCCTTCTCCAGCTCCCCGTAGAGCCGGTACACCTGCTCGCAGTAGGACTCCAGCAGGGAGATCGTGACAAAGCCCTCCCCTTCAGCCTTCTCAATCAGCTCCCCCAGAGCGATGGCACCGTCCTGACAGTCCGCCAGCAGGCTCAAAGCCGCAGAAATATTCTTTTTTTCAATCGCCTTCTTGATTTCGTCGTGGGCCTGCCCCAACAGCTTCACGAAATCCTCCGCCTGCTGCTTCTGCACCTTCCGCATACCTGAATCTCCATGTCTCGTATTTACTGCCGACTTCCTACTCTTCAAAAGCTGATATGACAAAGCCAAGACAGATATCCACGCCTCAGCAGCATAGGACATTATCTAAGAAACTTTATTCATTTTAATATAATTTCACAGAAAAAGCAATAGGGAAAAAATAGGGCTGAAAAAATGTCACTCAAGAACCTTCCCTTCCCGATAGCATTCCCGAATGTAGTCTCTCGGCTGATAAAAGAAATCCGAATTATAGTTGGAGATTGCAGCGTCGATCCATGAGGAATACACTTCCATCAATGTCCTGATAAGGTCGTCACCGCATACATCCTCTATGAGACGTTCATACACCTCGCCTATCGTCCAATAGTCGGGCACCTCATATTCGCATGCACTCTCATTGTCAAAATCTCCCACCGGAATGCCGGAGGACGTAATAAATTCATCTGCCACCCTCTCGATCAGCTCACAATGCAGTACATCAGAATAATCATAAATATGCCGCAGCGTCCTTTCTCCAAGCAGGGCAGCCACATCTGCCCTTCTCTGCCTCTGCTTCCGGCCGATAAATTCTATAAGGCTGCAGACATAAAATAAAGCAATGTCATTTTTCATCCCCGATCCCCCGATCCCCGTTGGCCTTGCTCTCATGCAGCGATTTACAAGGGAGCGGTGCCATGCCCTGACACCGCAATGCCCTTGCTTCAGATGATTCGTCACTTCTGATTCGTCACTTCACCCCGGCCTTCAGCTCCCCGTTCTCCACGGATATCAGAATACGATCCCCGGCCCCCACGCCGTCGGACAGGATCAGCTTCGCCGTCAGAGTCTCCACATGCTTCTGGATATACCTCTTCAGAGGCCGTGCGCCATAAATAGGGTCGTAGGCATTGTCCACGATGAACTGCACCGCCTCCTGTGTCAGCTCCAGAGAAAGATCTCTGTCCTCCAGCCGCCTGTTCAGATCCGCGATGATCAGGCTCACGATGCCGCCGATGTTCTCCTTGGTGAGAGGCTTGAACAGAATGGTCTCGTCCAGCCTGTTCAGGAACTCCGGCCGGAAATGGTTCCGCAGGTCGCTCATCACCAGCTCCTCCGCCTTCTGGCTGATCTGGCCGTCCGGCCCGATGCCCTCCAGCAGATAGGAAGCACCGATATTGGAGGTCATGATGAGGATGGTGTTCTTGAAGTCAACCGTCCGGCCCTGGGAATCCGTGATCCGCCCATCGTCCAGCACCTGCAGCAGCACGTTGAACACGTCGGGATGGGCCTTCTCGATCTCGTCGAACAGCACCACGCTGTAGGGCTTTCTGCGCACGGCCTCCGTGAGCTGCCCGCCCTCCTCGTAGCCCACGTATCCGGGAGGCGCCCCGATGAGTCTGGAAACGGAATATTTCTCCATATATTCACTCATGTCGATACGAACCATGTTGTTCTCGTCATCAAAGAGCGCCGCCGCCAGAGATTTGGCCAGCTCCGTCTTGCCCACGCCGGTGGGACCCAGAAACAGGAACGAACCGATGGGCTTGGAGGGATCCTTGATGCCCGCCTTGGAGCGGATGATGGCCTCCGTGACCTTGGTGACGCCCTCCTCCTGACCGATGACCCTCTTATGCAGCTCCTCGTCCAGATGCAGGGTCTTGTTCCGCTCGCTCTCCGTGAGCTTGGCCACAGGGATGCCCGTCCACCGGGATATGATCCTTGCGATCTCCTCGTCGGAAACCTTCTCCCGCACCAGGGACATTTCCGTTGCCCCGGCCTGCTCCGCCTGCTCCAGCTGCTTTTTAAGGGCGGGCAGCCTGCCGTAGCTCAGCTCTGCGGCCTTCTCCAGATTCCCCTCCATCTGGGCCTTCTGGATCTCTCCGTTCACCGTGTCGATCTCCTCCCGCAGCTTGGACAGCTTCTCCACGGAATTCTTTTCATTGTCCCACTGGGCCTTTCCGGCAGCGAACTCCTCCTTGCGCTCTGCCAGCTCTCTTAGCAGATCCTCCAGGCGCTCCACGCTGAGCCGGTCTTCCTCCTTTTTCAGGGCAGCCACCTCGATCTCCATCTGCATGATCTTTCTCTGCAGCTCGTCCAGCTCCGTGGGCATGCTGTCCAGCTCCGTCTTGATCAAAGCGCAGGCCTCGTCCACAAGGTCGATGGCCTTGTCCGGCAGGAACCGGTCGGAAATGTAACGGTTGGACAGCACCGCCGCACTGACCAGCGCATTGTCCATGATCTTCACGCCGTGGTAGACCTCGTAGCGCTCCTTCAGCCCCCGCAGGATGGAGATGGTGTCCTCCACTGTGGGCTCCTCCACCAGCACCGGCTGGAAACGCCTCTCCAGCGCCGCATCCTTCTCGATATACTGCCTGTATTCGTCCAGAGTGGTGGCCCCGATGCAGTGCAGCTCCCCTCTGGCCAGCATGGGCTTGAGCATGTTTCCGGCATCCAGTGCGCCGTCCGTCTTGCCAGCTCCCACGATGGTGTGCAGTTCGTCTATGAAGAGGATGATCTGGCCGTCGCTGTTCTTCACATCCTCCAGCACCGCCTTCAGCCTCTCCTCGAACTCGCCCCTGTATTTGGCCCCCGCCACAAGGGAGCCCATGTCCAGAGCGAATATCTTCTTGTCCTTCAGCCCCTGGGGCACGTCGCCCCTGACGATCCTCTGGGCCAGCCCTTCCACCACCGCAGTCTTGCCCACGCCGGGCTCCCCGATCAGAACCGGATTGTTCTTGGTCTTTCTGGAGAGGATCCGAATGATGTTGCGGATCTCGCTGTCCCTGCCGATGACCGGATCCAGCTTCTGGTTCCTCGCCTTCTCCACCAGCTCCTGCCCGTACTTCTCCAAGGTATCATAGGTGGCCTCCGGATTGTCGCTGGTCACTCTCTGGTTCCCCCTGACGGTGGACAGCGCCTTCAGAAAACGCTCCGCCGTGATGCCGTACTCCTTCCAGATCTGGGCGATCTCCCGGTTCGGGTACTTCAGCATGGCCAGAAACAGATGCTCCACGGAGACATACTCATCCCCCAACGCCTTGGCCTCGTCCTCTGCGCTGACCAGCGCCTTGTTCAGATCCTTGCCCACATAGACCTTGCCTCCCTGCACCTTGGTGCGCTTGGCCACGGCCTGCTCCGCCCGGTTTAAAAAGTGCTCCTTCTGGATCTCCATCTTCTCTATCAGCTTCAGGATCAGGCTGTCGTCCACTGTCAGCAGGCTGTACAGCAGATGCTCCTGCTCGATCTCCTGATTGCCGTATTCATAGGCAAGCTTCTCGCAGCCCTCCACCGCCTGCATGGACTTCTGCGTAAATTTCTGTATATTCATGCCACATCCTCCTCTTCCCAGACAAGGCCTGATTCGTACAAATTTCCCCTCGGCCGAAGCTTGATCTGACCAAAGCGGATCCTGCCCCGCTTTCTTGTCTGTTCTATAACTACTATAACATTACGGCAACGGAAATCAATAAACAATCCATAAATTTTTCCTAAAATCATCTGTCTCTAAAAGCGTCTACTGCTGCCCGTTCAGCACTCCCTGAATCTTCTCGATCATCTCGTCCTCCTTCAGGCGGAACTTGATCTCCACCCTTCTGGATGCCGGCATGTTCACTTGCTCCGTGGGATTCCCCAGATCGTCCGTCCTATAGATAGGATCGCTGTAAGAGCGCCCGTTCACCGTCAGCAGGTCTTTCAGCTGGGCGATCTTCTCCTCACTGAGGCCGTTCTTGGAATCCATGCAGAATTCCGCCACCGAATAGGCTCTGTTGAAGGACAGCTCCATATTCATCTCATAGCCCCCGTCCGTGTCCGTATGCCCCTCGATGATGATCTCTGCGATATATTCCCGGAATTCGTCCCGCAGCAATACGTCCAGATAAGCGGGAATGATCTCCCGCAGGGCCTTCTTGCTGTCCTCCGTCAGAGCAGCGCTGGCATAGCGGAACAGCACGTCCGAGGAGAAGGTGATGGAGCCGGTCTGGGCGTCCACGCTCATGTTGGAGTTGTTGAACGCCGACTGCAGCGCACCTATAATGTCCGTCCTGATGCCCACGATATTTTCCAGCTCCTGTTTGGTGGCGCTCAGTTCATTCCTCGCATCCTGAATCTCCAGATACGCTTTGTTCAGCTCGTCCTGCGTCAGGGCCGCATTGGCGTAGGCCTGCTGCAGCTCCGCCAGAGAATCGGCCAGCTCCTGATTGGACTTTTCGATCTGGGCCCTGTATTCGTCAAGATCCAGTCTGGCGTCCTCCAGATCCTTCCTTGCATCCTCCAGATTCTTTTTTGCGTCCTCCAGCTCCTGTCTGGCAATACCCAGACTGTTCTGAGACTTCTCCAGATCCGTAGTCTTCTGTTTATAGATAGCAAGGGTGATCGCTATGATCAGCACAAAGATCAGCAGGAGCGCAGCCATCATGTCCGAGTAGGACTGCCAGAAGCTGTGCTCCGCAAAGGCCTCCCTGTTTCTCCGTCTAGTTTTCGTCTTCATATAGCATCCTCATCCCTTTATCGGGTTCTCACCTTCCG
>CANOFQ010000255.1 GCA_947565325.1 uncultured bacterium | reverse complement strand
ACAAGTAAAATATACAATTTGCACAAATAAAGCAGCCATGGATGTATGAAGTGCATAGATCAAAAGGCTATGCTAATCAGTTCAATATTTGGCGGGACAACCGTTCTTTGCATGCATCAGGAGGAGAACAAATGGATATTTTTATGGACAAGCTGGCGCAGAGGGCAACGGCGCAGGAGATCATCAGGGCCAACACAGCTGCGGATCTGGAGGAGCTGAACAGGCTGAAAAATCAGGTAGGGGAATATAATGAGTGTCTGGCAAGGCTGCAGAAGCTCCTGGAGGACAGCTCAGGAAGGCTGGAGGGTATGCAGTCGGAGGACGGCCAGGTCAGGAAGCTTGTGCAGGAAGGGCTGGAGCGGATGAAGGCGCTGCGCATGACGATGGATGACTTCGGGCAGTGCCAGAAAAAGATTTCAGAGCAGGTGGAGTCCTTGGACAAAAGGGTGGTCTCCGGCGTCCAGCAGGCGGTGAAGGCTCTGGATGAGAGGCTGGACCAGCTTGACGGGCTTGCGCAGGGGCAGCTGACGGAGGCGCAGCTGACGGAGAAGCTGAGTGTTCTGGAAGAGAACGTACATAAGGAATGCGTGAAGGTGTACCGGAATGTGCAGGCTGTGGTGACGGAGGAGAGCGGCAGACAGGGAGAGGCGCTGGCGGAGGCAAAGAAGGAGACGGCGGCGGCCAGAGGCCGGAGCGGGGCCGCACTGGGATTTTCCGTGGCGGCGGCGGTTCTGTCCCTTGCGGGGGTTGTGCTCCAGATTCTGGCGGGGCTGGGTGTTCTGCCGTTCTGAGTTGTTTCCGGGGAGCCCTTATAGGCCCGAAGCGGTACTGGGGACGGGGAATCCAGGCTGGGCCCGAGAGGCCGGAGAGAGCTTGTGCGGGAGTGGGAAGACTTGGCCAGGAGGGCCGGAGAGCGCTTGTATGGGAAAGAGAAAGCCGGTTCTGCGCAGGCTGAAAAGACAGGCATGCCGGAGGATAAGATGACGAAAGAGATCTGGAAGCCGGGGAATATGTTATATCCGCTGCCGGTGGTCATGGTGAGCATGGCGGACGGGGCGGGAAAATACAATATCATAACCATCGCATGGGCGGGTACGGTGTGCACCAATCCTCCCATGGTGAGCATATCTGTCCGTCCGGACAGATATTCCTTTCCGATCCTGAAGGAGACGGGGGAGTTCGTCGTGAATCTGACCACGAGGGAGCTTGCGTTTGCCACGGATTTCTGCGGCGTGAAAAGCGGCAGGGAAGTGGACAAGTTCAGCGAGCTGGGCCTTACGCCCCTTCCGGCGGAAAAGGTGAGTGCGCCGCTGATCGGAGAGAGCCCGGTCAATATAGAATGCAAGGTGCGTCAGGTCATGGCGCTGGGTTCCCACCATATGTTTCTTGCGGACGTAGTGTCTGTCCATGCGGACGAGAGACACATGGACGAAAAGAGAAAATTTCATCTGGAGAATGCGGAGCCCATTGTTTATTCCCATGGCGCTTATTTTGTGTGCGGCGAAGAGCTGGGAAGATTCGGGTACAGTGTGAAGAAGCGGACAGAGCGTATAAATTGCGGCAATTAGGAAATACTGGAATCGATAAAGCGGATTTGCAGAAACTGTCTGAGATGTTGAGATGTCTGTTTGGTGAAACTGATGAAAAATATGAGAAAAAAGAAAACCAGTCATAAAAAGTACAAATTTACATATATTAGTGTTACGGTATCGGTGCTGTTCCTGAGCCTTCTTTTCGTAAGGGGATATACGCCTTTTCAAGAGACGGAGGAGAATCTTTTCCATGTGAGCGTGAACGGCCGGGAGGTGGGCGTTCTGGGGGAAAAGGCCCAGGCCGACGAGCTGTTCCTGCAGGCACGCAGGAACGTGGCCGCTGCCAGCGGCGGGATGGTGTTCATGGAACCTGAGCTGACCGTGGTGGGAGAGGCCGCTCTGCGGGGAGAGACAGATGCGGAGGAGGACGTGATCCGGCGGATGGAGGAAGCACTGCGGGAGGACGTCTATGAGACCATGCACCGCTCCTATACCGTGAAGATCAACGAGTACCTTATCAATCTTGCCAGCATGGAGGAGGTGCGCCAGCTTCTGCAGGCCGCAGTGGACAAGTACGATGCCGAGGGAAGGTTCACGGCGAATCTGTCCTATGACAGGGCGCGGGAGTTCGGAGTGTATACTGCCAGAATAGTGGAGGCGGCCCAGCTGGAGACTGATGATGTGCAGGAGTGCTACACGGAGGCCGGTGTGCAGAGCTTTTTCACGGAGACTTCCATGGAGGAGGTCTCGGAGGAGGAAAAAGATTTTGACGATTATGATCTGGGGATCCTGACCATGAATTTCGTGGAGGAGGTGGAGGTGGCGGAGGCCTACCTGCCGGAGAGCCAGCTCACCAGTCTGGAGGAGGCCATCGATCTGGTGATCATGGAGCAGGCCACTCCCAGCATCTACGAGGTGGTGTCAGGGGATACGCTGTCTGCGATAGAGGTCAAGGTGGATATCCCTATGGATCGGATCGTGGAGATGAATCCGGATGTTCTGGAGAGTGTGAATAGTACCCTGCACATAGGGGATAAGCTGGTGATCACCATCCCTGAGCCGGAGCTGTCTATAACCCGGGTGGAGCAGAAGTTCTATGCGGAGACCTATGATGCGGACGTGATCTATATCGACAATGACAGCTGGTATACCACGGACGTGGTGGTGCGCACCCAGCCCTCTGCGGGCTTCCGCAAGGTGGTGGCGAATGTGACCTATCTGAACGACAGAGAGGTTTCCATTGAGATTCTCAAGGAAGAGGTGGTGCAGGAGGCGGTGGCCAAGGTGGTGGAGAGAGGGACGAAGGTTCCGCCCACTTATATCAAGCCGCTGTCCGGAGGATGGATCAGCTCCTATTTCGGATATAGGCAAAGACCCAATGTGGCGGGAGCCACCTCCAACCATGAGGCGGTGGACTGGGCCACGCCCACCGGGACCCCCATCTATGCTTCCAGTGCCGGAACAGTTGCCAGAGCGGGCTGGATCGGGAGCTACGGCTATGCGGTCTATATCGACCATCCCGACGGCAAGCAGACCAGATACGCTCATCTGAGCAGGATTCTGGTGACGCCGGGCCAGAAGGTGCGTCAGGGGGAGCGGATTGCCCTCAGCGGCAACACGGGAGCCAGCACGGGCCCTCATGTGCATTTCGAGATCCGGGTCAACGGGAGAGCGGTGAATCCGTTGGACTATGTGCCCAGATAGTATCCGCAGGACAGAAAACACGTTCTGTTTACAAATGAGGGAATATGTGGTAAGATTAGATTCAGGCTTTAGTTCAATAGTGCTGTTAATCGGAAGATTATAATATATATTGCGATTATGCCGTAACGTATATCGCAGTCAATAATGTAGCTGATGTTGTGATCGATAGAAGGACATGGCAGTTGCCGCAGTGGAAGCCTGCGGAGTACCAGTGCTCCGTATTTGAGGCTCCTGCG
Organism: uncultured bacterium; assembly: GCA_947565325.1. GTDB lineage: Bacteria > Bacillota > Clostridia > Lachnospirales > Lachnospiraceae > Acetatifactor. The sequence goes on along the minus strand of CANOFQ010000255.1, from coordinate 1,663 downwards.
GCAGGCTGTCGGCTTTGGAAATAGCTGTGCAAAAAATCAATTCAATGGAAGAGCTGACCTTAAGCAGAGGTAGGAATAGATGGAACAATATGCGATTAAAGGCGGGAATCCGCTGGTGGGGGACGTGGAGATAGCAGGCGCAAAGAATGCAGCGCTGCCTATTTTTGCCGCCGCCGCCATGACGGAGGAGACCGTATATATAGAGAACATCCCGGATGTGCGGGATATCGATGCGATGCTGGATGCCATGGCGAATATCGGTGTGACGGTGAAACGCACAAGCAGGCACAGTGTCATGATAAACGCAGGCAATATCCACAGTCTGACAGTGGACGACGAGGGGAGCAAGAAGATCAGGGGCTCCTATTATCTTTTGGGCGCTTTTCTTGGGAGATACAGGGAGGGAGAAGTTGTGCTTCCCGGCGGCTGTGACATCGGCTGCCGCGCCATTGACCAGCATCTGAAGGGCTTCAGGGCGCTGGGGGCCGAGGTGGTCATCGAGCACGGCCTGATCAAGGCCAAGGCCGAGCATCTAAAGGGAGGCCATATCTATCTGGACAAGCCCAGCGTGGGCGCCACCATCAATATCATCATTGCGGCGGTGCTTGCAGAGGGGATAACTACAATTGAGAATCCGGCAAAAGAGCCCCATGTGGTGGATGTGGCCAATTTCCTCAACAGTTGCGGCGCAAATATCAGAGGGGCCGGCACGGATGTGATCCGTATCCGGGGAGTGGCGAAGCTCCATGGCACGGAGTATACCATCATTCCGGATCAGATAGAGGCGGGTACGTTTATGTTTGCCGCTGCGGTCACCAAGGGGGACGTGACAGTGAAGAACGTGATCCCCAAGCATCTGGAGTCCATCACTGCAAAGCTGCTGGAGATCGGCTGCGAGGTGAAGGAGGCTGACGACAGCGTGCGCGTGGTGGCATCGAAGCCGCTGGTGCACTGTCAGGTCAGGACGCTCCCCTATCCGGGCTTTCCCACGGATATGCAGCCACAGATCACGGTGGCGCTGGCACTGGCCAAGGGAACCAGCATCGTGACAGAGAGCATTTTCGAGAATCGTTTCAAATATGTGGATGAACTGACCCGGATGGGGGCTGAGATCAAGGTAGAAGGAGACACTGCCATCATTGACGGTGTGGGAAGATATACGGGCGCCAGCATCACGGCGCCGGATCTGCGGGCCGGGGCGGCTCTGGTGACCGCAGCGCTGGCAGCAGAAGGCTTTACCATAGTTGAAAATGTGAAATATATCGAAAGGGGTTATGAGGATTTCCACATCAAGCTGAAAAATCTGGGGGCCCAGATCGAGCTGGTGGATACGGACAAGGAGTTCCAGAAATTTAAGCTAAAAATAGGACAGACCGCCTAGAAAACGGGCTTGCCTGAAGAGACGCAGCCTGATCAAAGGGGCTACGGAGGCAGGAAAAGCAGCAGACTGCGAAAGAAATAGCAGACTGCGAAAAAAATAGCAGACTGCGAAAATAGCGGCGAACCGCCAAAAAAAGTTGTTGACAAGAGGGGCGGGATATAGTAGAGTGATATAGGAGCGCAGGACAGATAGGGACAGTGCCCTGCTACAATTAAATAGTATTTCTCTTATTCAGAGTTGGTGGAGATACATAGGATCGATGAAGCCACGGCAACCCCATTG
>CANOFQ010000254.1 GCA_947565325.1 uncultured bacterium | reverse complement strand
GATGAGATGGGATATGTGAAGAATACGGCAACAATTACGCCGTGAACGCATATACCAGAGAGCTTTACAAGCTCCAGCAGGACAGCTATGACAATCTTTTTCTGATAAAGATAGAACAAAAGACAGAGCAGGAGGATTCCCCTTAAGAGGGAGAAGTGGAGAGGTGGACTATGTATAAAATCGTAAGGAAACGTGAACTGACCACAAACATTTACCTTATGGACGTGGAGGCTGCAAGGGCTGCAAAAGCATGCCAGCCGGGACAGTTTGTCATTGTGCGCATGGACAGGGAGGGGGAGAGGATTCCTCTGACCATCTGTGATTATGACAGGGAGAAGGGGCTGGTGACCATTGTGTTCCAGTGTGTCGGAGCAGCTACACACAAGATGGCGGAACTGGAGGAAGGAGAGGGATTCCATGATTTCGTCGGGCCTCTGGGCTGCCCCTCTGAGCTGGTGAACGAGGCACCGGAGGAGCTGGGAAAGAAAAAAATCTTGTTCGTGGCGGGCGGCGTAGGTGCGGCCCCTGTCTATCCTCAGGTGAAATGGCTTCATGAGAGAGGCGTGAAGGCAGATGTGATCGTCGGGAGCAAGACGAAGGATCTGCTGATTCTGGAGAAGGAGATGGAGGCTGTGGCAGGGAATCTCTACATAACCACAGATGACGGCTCCTATGGGAGAAGCGGCATGGTCACCCAGACCATCAAGGACTTGGTGGCTGAGGGGAAGACCTACGATTTGTGCATTGCCATAGGACCCATGATCATGATGAAATTCGTCTGCCTGCTGACGAAGGAGCTGGGCATTCCTACTGTGGTGAGTCTGAACCCCATTATGGTGGACGGCACGGGAATGTGCGGTGCCTGCAGGGTCACAGTGGACGGGAAGGTGAAGTTCGCCTGCGTGGACGGGCCGGAGTTCGACGGCCATAAGGTGAATTTTGACGAGGCCATGAGGCGTCAGCTGATCTACAAGACCGAGGAGGGCAGAGCCATGCTGAGGCTGCAGGAAGGAGATACCCACCACGGTGGCTGCGGAAACTGCAGAGACTGAAAGTACAGGGACTGAAAGTGCAGGGACTGAAAGTACAGGGACTGAAAGGCAGATGCTGACGCAGGGATCGGACAGGCGTCCCGCAAAGGGACAGAGTGGCATCTGGCCAGCAAGTATGCGCTAGGAAAGACATCCGGCAAAAATAGTGTTTGGCGTAAGAAGAGTATGGAGGATAGATAAAATATGGACGTATTGAAAAAGATTCCAGTAAGGGAGCAGGACGCCGCAGAGCGCGCCGGCAATTTCGAAGAGGTATGTCTCGGATATGATCAGGAGGAGGCCCAGGCCGAAGCGGCGAGGTGCATAGGCTGTAAAAATGCCCAGTGTATCAAGGGATGTCCCGTGGCCATCGATATTCCCGGCTTCATCGGCAAGGTGAAAACGGGGGACATAGAAGGGGCTTATCAGGTCATCAGCGAGGCCAGCGCCCTTCCCGCCGTCTGCGGGCGGGTCTGCCCTCAGGAGAGCCAGTGCGAGGGCAAATGCATCCGGGGTATCAAGGGGGATCCCGTGTCCATCGGAAAGCTGGAGCGCTTCGTGGCCGACTGGGCAAGGGAAAAGGGCATCAAGCCTGCCGGGGCTGCCCAGAAGAAGGGAAAGAAGGTGGCCGTGATCGGCTCCGGCCCCGCAGGGCTTACCTGTGCGGGGGATCTGGCAAAGATGGGCTATGAGGTGACCATATTCGAGGCCCTCCACGAACCCGGAGGAGTGCTGGTATACGGTATTCCGGAATTCCGTCTGCCCAAGAAAGCCGTGGTGGCGGAGGAAATCGAGAACGTGAAGGCACTGGGGGTGAAGATTGAGACCAATGTGGTGGTGGGCAAGTCCGTCACCATTGACGAGCTGATTCAGGAGGAGGGCTTCGAGGCAGTGTTCATCGGCTCCGGTGCCGGCCTGCCCAAGTTCATGGGGATTCCGGGAGAGAATTCCAACGGCGTCTTCTCGGCCAATGAGTATCTGACCAGAAGCAATCTGATGAAGGCCTTCGACGAGAATTCCAACACGCCCATCATGCACAGCAGGAAGGTGGCCGTGGTAGGCGGCGGCAACGTGGCCATGGATGCGGCCAGAACCGCCCTGCGTCTTGGAGCGGAGGTACATATCGTCTACCGCCGCAGCGAGGAGGAGTTGCCTGCCCGAGTGGAGGAGGTGCACCATGCCAAGGAGGAGGGGATCATTTTCGACCTGCTCACCAATCCCACGGAGATCCTTGCGGACGAAAAGGGCTGGGTCACGGGGATGAAGTGTATCAGGATGGAACTGGGGGAGCCGGATTCCTCCGGGCGCAGAAGGCCCGTGGAGATACCCGGTTCAGAGTTCACTATGGAGCTGGATACCGTGATCATGTCCCTTGGCACCTCACCGAACCCGCTGATTTCTTCTACTACGGAGGGACTGGAAACCAACAAGTGGAAGTGCATCGTGGCTTCGGAGGAGAACGGCCAGACCAGCAAGGAGGGAGTATATGCCGGCGGTGACGCAGTCACAGGTGCGGCAACCGTAATCCTAGCCATGGGCGCCGGCAAGGCGGCAGCGAAAGGGATAGACGAATACCTGAGCGGGAAGTAACTGCGCCCATGGCTTGCCATGCGACGCCGGCAAGGCGGCAGCGAAGGGGATAGACGAATACCTGAGCGGGAGGTAACTGCGCCCATGGCTTTAAACAGCGGAGGCTTGAGATTATGATTAGGCATATTGTTTTGTGGAACTTTGTGGAGGGACTTTCCGAGGCAGAGAGAACAGAGGCAGGAAAAAGGATGAAGGCTTTGCTGGAGCCCATAAAAGAGCTTGTTCCCGGCGCTCTGGAAATTCGGGTGGTGAAGAACGAATTGACTTCAAGCAACCGGGACATCGCATTGATTTCTTCTTTTGAGACGGTGGATGCTCTGGCAGAATACCAGAGCCACCCTGCCCACGTGGAGGCAGGGAAATACGTCAGGAGCGTCACCTGCAACAGAGCCTGCATGGATTATTCTGTATAGGCCTTCATGAGTGGATTCCAAAGAGAAAAGAGGATTAACTTATGCCTTGGTGCCCGAAATGCAAAAGCGAGTATAGGGATGGTTTTACGGTTTGTGCCGACTGCGGAAGCGAACTGGTGAGCAGCGAGCAGTTTGAGAAGCTGGCAGCGCAGGAGCTGATGGAGGAGGAACAGCCGAAGGAGAGAGGGGCCTCGCAAGATCGGACGGAAGGAGAACGGACACAGCAGAACAGTGATAGGCAGCAATGCGGTGATACCCGGCGAGACAGTGACGCCCGGCAAAGCGTTGATATGCAACAAGGCAGCGGTGTGCCACAAGGCCAAGGTTGGCGTCTGTATCAGGACAGTGCCGAGAGGGCCGATGAAAACAGATTCTCTGCGTGGCTTCTGCTGGCTGTGGGAAGTCTCGGCCTCTTGTTCATCGTGCTGGGAATCGCAGGCATCGTTCCGCTCAGATTCAGTAACGGTTATCTGGTGTATGGCGTGATGGCTGCGGTATTTATCCTGTTTTGGGTAGCAGGCATCGTTTCCATGAAAAATGCCAAGGTTTTCAGGAAAAAGGCTGAATCTGAAAACTCTCTGCGCAGCACCATGATGGAATGGTGCAGGGCGAGCCTCCGTGCCGAGGAGCTGGACAGGGAAATCCGCAGGGAGGGAAATCTGCCGGAGACCGAGGAAATATGGTATTTCAGACGTTTTGAGTGCATCAAGGCGAAATTGAACTATCAGTTCGTCAACTTAGATCAGGATTTCTTGGACAGATTTATCGATGACTGTGTATATGAGACCGTTTACGGAAAGAAGGATTAATGCTGGATAGTGGAAGCGTTTGGCTTCAGCGGGCGTCTCTGTCAGGACAGTGCCGAGGGGCCCCTGAGGAGAGAGGCGCCTGCAGCTCCATGAACGGGACAGGAGTGAGAGTGAAGATCACCATTGTTTGCGTGGGCAAAATAAAGGAAGCATTTTATCGTGATGCGGCGGCGGAATACATAAAGCGTCTGAGCAGGTACTGCCGCCTTGAAGTGCTGGAGGTTGCGGACGAAAAGACACCGGAGGATGCAGGGGCACTTCTGCAGGACCGGATAAAAGAAAAAGAGGCAGGGCGTCTTCTGGATAAAATCCGGGAGGACGCCTTTGTCTGTACGCTGGAAATCGGAGGAAAGCGACTTTCTTCCGAAGAATTCGCCGGATGGATAGAGCGGGCCGGCATAAGAGGGGACAGCCATATCCAGTTTGTCATAGGCGGATCACTGGGCCTGCATGAGTCGGTATGCAAACGGGCGGACATGGCCCTGAGCTTTTCGGACATGACCTTTCCCCACCAGCTTATGCGGGTCATTCTGTTGGAGCAGGTATATAGGGCATTCCGCATCATCAACGGAGAACCGTATCATAAGTGAGGGAGAAAAGGGGCAGAAAAGGTTAACAATGACGGAAAAAATATTGATATTAGGAGCAAGTGGCACAGTCGGTGCAGCAGTTTTCCGGCAGGGAATATCCCAGACTCCATTACATGGATGGTGCTGGGGTCATGGCGGTTCTGAGCCGGAGAGAAGATATTCCGCATAGGCTAAAATGGAATGTGGAAAATGCCATTGAATATCTCTGTGGCCGATGCTACAATTGTGAATTGTCTTCTTTTTATGGTTGGGACTTGGAGCTATACTCAAAACCGGGAGGAAAAGCGGTTTCCAATAGCTTCGGATAATCCAGAGAAGGGATAATTTCTGAATAAAATAATCAAGAAAAAATATTTTGAAAATCCATGCGGCACAGCTTTTATTCCGTTAAGATTTAACTAGGAAATGGAGGGAGCACATTTTTTGTTTCGTACATAAATGTAAAAAAATTCTTAAAGATGCTATAGAAGGAAGGACATAATATGTATATCAGAAAAGCAAAATGTACAGACGCATATGATTTAAAGATTTTATATTTTGAATATCTGACACATTTCCCGCCCAAAGAAGAGCAGGATATGTATTTATGGAAACAACTTCTTGATAAGTTTGAGAAGGATGAGAACATGCACTTACTGGTGATAGAAGAAGATGGGAAAGCTGTTTCTTCTGTACAAATGGCAATTATTGAAAGCATGACACAT
>CANOFQ010000253.1 GCA_947565325.1 uncultured bacterium | reverse complement strand
CTGCTGCTGTTTTCCCAGTCCACCCCCCTGCTGTTCATGGGGGACGAGTTCGGGAATACCCAGAAGGGGAACAACAACCCCTATTGTCAGGACAACGGGATTACATGGCTGGACTGGGATCAGACAAAAAAGAACGGGGAGCTTCTGGAATTCTGGAAGCGGCTGGTGGCTTTCCGAAGGGCCCATCCGATCCTGCATCCCATGAAGGAGCTGCGCCTGATGGACTATATTGCCTGCGGCTACCCCGACCTGTCCTATCACGGTCAGAACGCATGGCAGCCCCGGACAGACGGGTGCTTCCGGCACATCGGCATCATGTTCTGCGGGAAATATGGGCAGGGGGGAACCGATGAATCTTTTCTCTATCTGGCCATGAACATGGACTGGGTAGGGCAGGAGCTGGCACTGCCAAAGCTTCCGAAGGGAATGGTATGGGACAGGGCCTTTTCCACGGAGGAGCCGGAAGGCCAGGGAAGGGAAGCAGGGGAGGCGGAAGCAGAGGCCGGCCTGCTTAGAAAGGTGGGGCCCAGAACCATTGTGGTTTATATCAGCAGACCAATAGAAAGCCTGTCCAGTGACAGCGGCAAAGAGCAGCAAAAAGACAGCGGCGTATAAAGAGGGACTGTCACAGGAGGGCTCCACCCAAGGGCACCGACATTCGAAGGACAATGGCAGCAGGGAGACAGACAGGACGAAAATAGAACGGGCAGGGTTCGGCACGGTTTTGGAGTGTCCGGCATATGATACCATAAACATATCATATGGAGACGAATATGAACTGTATCGTTTTATTGTTCCTGCTGGGCTGCTGCGGCGGATGGGGGAACAGATCGGGCTGCGGCACGGGAAACTGTGGCTGCGGCTGTGGGAACGACTGCTGTGGAAATGACCGGGACCGTGGCCGAAGGGACGGCTGCTGCGGAAACGGAAGGGACGTGAGGGGGCTGCCCTGCGACAGAGGGACACCCGGGAGAGGAAGAGACTGCGGCTGTATGGAAGAGCACCGTCATGAGCATGATGACTGCGGCTGTGCTGCCGATGTCAGGGAAAGCTGTGAGGTTCCCGGTATGATCCCGCCTCCCTGGCAGGAGTACCCCGGATTTCACCATAGGGACGGCGGAGAGGACTGCGAGGCATAAACCTTAAGGCATTGTGACAGAGCAGGCACATCCTGAAAACGAAAGATGATGACAACGGCGGTTCCGCAGTGCGGACGACAGCCAGTGTGTGTGACACCTGGCTGTGTACGGCGCACTGTCTGACCGCCGTTTTTTCTATATTTTCATAATTCTGTGTTTTCTTAATGTTTCTTTAGAATTTCTTAGGTTTTCTCTGTGGCAGACATTTATTTTTCTCTTCTATACTGTCCCTATATTGTGAAGAACTGTCCCGATTCTGTGAAAAGCCGTCCTGATTGAGCTGTCCTTATCCTGTGAAGAATCGGTTGCCAGAAAAGGGATTCATCATTATAATGTGTCTTGTGGGGCGCAGGCGCAGCCTTCCCCCGCAATCAAAAACTAAGAGGTGGCGCATGGAACAGAAGTATAGCATTCTGGTGGTTGAAGATGATAAGGAAATCAGGGCAGGGGTGGAAATTTACCTGAGAAATCAGGGCTACGAGGTGTTTCAGGCTGCGAACGGCGCAGAGGGGCTGAAGGTGATAGAGCAGCAGCCGGTGCATCTTGCCATCGTGGACATCATGATGCCGGTGATGGACGGCGTGACAATGCTGATGAAGCTGCGCTCCATGAATTATGAATTCCCAGTGATCATGCTCTCGGCCAAGTCCGAGGAGGTGGACAAGATCATGGGGCTGAACATGGGGGCTGACGACTACGTGACGAAGCCCTTCACGCCTCTGGAGCTGCTGGCCCGGGTGAATTCCCACCTGCGCAGATATTCCAAGTATCTGTCCGCACTGAACGAGGAGGGCGGCAGGGACCATATCTATACCATCGGCGGGCTGGAGCTGAACGAGGACGCCGTGGAGGTGACCGTGGACGGGGAGCCGGTGAAGCTCACCCCCATGGAGTTCAAGATCGTGCAGCTGCTCATAAAGAATCCGGGCAGGGTTTTTTCCGCAGACGAGATCTATGAGCGGATCTGGAACGAAAAGGCCATCAATACGGACACCATCATGGTGCATGTGAGGAACATCCGGGAGAAGATCGAGATCGATCCCAAGAATCCCAAATATCTGAAGGTGGTCTGGGGCGTAGGGTACAAGATCGACAGACAGTGACGGGAGCGAAAGCGAGATCAACGGACGGTGACGGGGCAAAAGACAAGGCCGACAGGCTGTGACGGGAGCGAAAGCCTTGAAAGGGGAGGTCTGGCATGGGAATATTCAAAAAAGGAAAGGGGCGGGGAGAGGCGGATGCGCATAAAGTGGATACTGCCGTTCAGAAAACTAGGGGGGGTATTTTCCGGCTCTATGACAAGAAACCCTGGATGGTCTGGGGAATCGGCATAAGCTTGTTTGCGGCCTTTGTCTTCAGCTGCTTTTACGGCGTGTTCCGGGCCAATGCGGAGAGACATATGGAAAGCCCCATAGAGACCTCCGGCAATATTTCATGGCTGTACCAGAGCTGTTACCTGCTGTACCGGGATCTGGAGAACGCCCGGCATGAGGAGCAGCTTGACTATGCGGATCTCTATCTGGACATGGCGGAGGGCTATGAATGGATTCTGGACGAGGATCTGCTCAACGAGCATATGGCCTATCTGGAGGAGCAGAGTTACTGGGAAGGGCAGGAGGGTACTGATAACCGGGATGTTGGGCAGGATGCGGGAAGCGGGGAAGGCGCCGGGAACATGGAGGGGCTTGACACCGGCGAAGGCTCTGAGGGAGAGGATTCCGGAAGGGAGGGCATGCCGCCCGACGAGGGAGACAGAGAAAGCACAGAGGGGCTTCCTGCAGGGTCTCTCCCCATAAGCCTGCAGGAGGGCAGGAAGCTCCAGACCGAGCTGGCGAACCTGAAAAATTATTTCAGAACCCTTGACAGCAGCTTTCAGGTGCTCAACAGCTATTATGACTATATTATAAAAGACAATGTTACGGGGCGGCATGTGACGAATATGTCCGCAGAGGACATGGAACGCCCTCTGGAGGAGCAGTATTTTCAGCTGAGCTTCTGTGTCGACAGCGCCGGGAACGTGACGGTGGGAGACGTGATCTGCGGCAACAATGAGAGCCAGATCAGGAAATTCGCCAACTGGGCGCTGCGGGAGGAGGGGCTGCAGAGCCGGGCAGCGCAGGACATGGACGCATACGGCAGATATGGCGGGTTCCGTCTTCCGGCGGACTGCACCGTGACGTTTGGTATGTCCAGAGAGGCATGGGAGCGGATTGAAAAGAACGGTCTCTGGGGGGATGTGTCCCTGTATGCCTCAGGCTCGGGAATCAATATTCACTTTTATAACCATTATTACGGCGGGAACACTGTCTCCACGCTGGCCTATCTGGACGCAGGGGTGGGGGGGATCCTGATGGTCTGTTTCCTCGGCATGGCGCTACTGGGGGTATTTTTACCCGTACACCGGGCCACCAGACCGTGGAGGGACGACAGGCTCTGCCGGCGTTCCTTTGAGACCCTGTTCCTGCTGGGCTGCATGGTCTTTTCCTGCGGCGGCATTCTGGTCAGGATGATCGCCGGGATAGCCAGCGGCAGGGCCCAGAAGGCGCTGATGCAGTACACTTCCGTGAATCAGGTGGACGCAGAGTTTCTGGTGGACTTGTTCAATCTTCTGGTGCTGGCCTTGTTTTTCTTCTTCTGGTGGTACGTGGGGGTCTGCGCCAGAGCCCTGCGGGAGCTGGGGATCAGGGGCTATATCAAGCAGCGTAGCCTGATCTACCGCTTCTTCCCCTTTATGAGGGAGAGGTTCGGCCTTGTTTACAAGAGAATGATGCATGTGGATCTGACTAAGAATGCCCATGCCGTCATCATCAAGGTGTTGGTGCTGAACGCCGTGATCCTTTTTATGATCAGCCTGCTGTGGTTCGGTGGGCTTGCCCTGACGCTGGCCTATTCTGTTGTACTGTATTTTATCCTGCGGAAATATATCAGCGACCTGCAGAAAAAGTACCGTATCCTTCTGGATGCGGTGGACGAGATCGCCGAGGGGAACCTGAACGTGACCATCAATGAGGATCTGGGCGTTTTCGAGCCCTTCCGGGAGCAGCTGTTCAAGATTCAGGACGGTCTGAAGAAGGCCGTGGACACGGAGTTCCGGAGCCAGAAGATGAAGGTGGAGCTGATCACCAATATGTCCCACGACTTAAAGACCCCTCTCACGGCCATCATCACCTATGTGAACCTGCTGAAGGACGGGGAGATCACGCAGGAGCAGAGAAACGAATATCTGTCCACGCTGGACAGAAAGTCTCTGCGGCTGAAGAGCCTCATCGAGGATCTCTTTGAGTTCAGCAAGGCCAATTCGGACAATGTGACGCTGAACATCATGGACGTGGACGTCATGAATCTGGTAAAGCAGGTTGCCTTCGAGATGTCCGACAAGCTGGGGGAGTCCGGACTGGACGTGCGGATGAACCTGACGGAGGAGCGGGTGATACTGCCCCTTGACAGCCAGAAGACCTATCGGGTCTACGAGAACCTTTTCGGCAACATCGCAAAGTACGCTCTGGAGGGAACCAGAGTCTATGTGAACGGCTTCCGGCTTGACGACACCGTGGTCATTACCCTGAAGAACATTTCGGCCCAAGAGATCACGGTGGAAGCGGCGGACCTGACCGAGCGATTCGTGAGAGGGGACTCCGCCCGGAACACCGAGGGCAGCGGACTCGGGCTGGCCATCGCCAAGAGCTTCACGGAGCTGCAGGGCGGAAAGCTGGAGGTGGAGGTGGACGGGGATCTGTTCAAGGTGACCACCACATGGCGCATCCGGGAGAGGACGGAGGTTGCGAAGATATCACAATGATAACTGTAAAAATAATTTTATTAACATATTGACTTTTAATACGTTTTGCCATATAATGAAGACAAGTGATACAGTTTCACTTCAGTGGCCACTGAAAAACAATGTTTATATGTGTCTGTATTGCTGTCGATGGAGTTTGACAGAATGCGCAGCTGCTACAAACTCCAGCACAAATCAACTCAGAACAAATGAAAAAGCTGCGCAGAAAGAGGGAAAATGAAAAAGATGAAAAAAAGCGGCCTGTT
>CANOFQ010000252.1 GCA_947565325.1 uncultured bacterium | reverse complement strand
TCGTCACCTTCCCCAGCACATCCCAGGGAATCTGCGCCGCCTCAGCCGTCAGGGTAAACAGAACATAGATATAGCCTTTCTTTTCTGATTTCATATTCAGCTCTTTCCTCTTTACAATATACTTGTGCCGCACTGCGAAGCATATCTGCATTATATCTGTATCATCCTCTGATTGTCAAGTAGCTCTTTGAAGGCAGGGCTTCACCCTACAAAGAGAACCTTGAAAAATCTTCCAGAGAAGCAAAAAGGAAAGGACATATCCGCACCTTTGCCTGCGAATGTCCTTTCCCAGTTCTAAAACCCTTTTATTCCCTATCCTTTACGTCCCCTTGACGATCAGCAGCTTCTGGCCCGCCTTCAGCTCGTCACTGTCGAGGGCGTTCAGCTCCCGCAGGGTATCCACCGGGATATAATATTTCTTCCCGATGTTCCACAGATTGTCCCCCTCCTTCACCATGTAGATCACCATTCCAGGCAGGCTGCTCATCTTGCCGCTGTCCAGCTCGGACACATTCACCTGGCTGATCAGTTCCACGGGAATGTTCTTGAACACCACCGTGGAGAAGGAAAGCACCGCCTTCACGTCCATCTCCTCCCCGTCCAGCATAGTGACCTGAAGCTGCTCCACCTCCGCATGGACCTTGCCCAGATCCTCAGGGGCGATGTCCGGCACCTCCAGCGTGTACTGATAGGGAATCTGGGCCTGCGTGCAGCGGTAGGGCGATTCGTCCTCCCCTATGATATACATGACCTTCACCAGCATACTGCCCTGCAGCAGTATGCCGTTCTCCACCGTGCTCTGCTGCTCCAGCGTCACGCTGCCCTCGCTGTGCAGCAGCTGCAGCACGGCTCCGCCGCTTACATGTACATGGTCCGTCACCTTGGTCTTGCCCGTGACTCTGGAGAGGAGCCTGCGCAGATTTGCCTTGTGGGTCACAGTACCCACCTCCTTGGACACGCCGTAAATATCAGAGATGATTTCCAGCTTTTCCTCCTCGTAGACCCGAATCGCAATATCCAGCACCAGCTCCAGACCGATGTTGCGTTCCTCGCCGTCAAAGTCCGGCCGGGGCGTCAGCTCCTGCTGCCCCAGCTTATAGCGGATGTCCGGCAGCATGCCTTCCCTGCAGCCATGGCATTCCAGCACACCGCTGAAGGGCAGCGCCGTCTCGAAGCTGCGGCAGGGATGATCCTCCCCCTCCCCTTCGTATAGGACAAACAGATGGATATCCCCGGAAATCGTGATCTTCTCCTCCATCACCTTGAACTCCACATCCCCCAGAGAAAGATTGCTCCAGAGAAGCTGGAAGATGTTGGGATAGTTGGAGGGCAGCACCACCTCCTCCTTCAGCCGGAAAATGTCGTTCTTACAGATGGCGATCTGGGCCAGATTCAGAGGCATTCTGCGGTATTCCACCTTCTCGTCGCCGTGAACCGCAATGGGAGCCTCCTCATCGTACAGCTCCTCCACTCTGGCCGTCATGGTGGCCAGAGCCTGAATGTTCAGCTTGCGGGAATTGATCATGCTGATGGTGAGATCCTCCACCTCCCCCTCCACAGTCACCGTGTCCGCCGGTGTGACTCCCTGCATATTGATCTTCTCCTCAAAGGGAAGCTTTCCCTCCAGCACAACCAGGCTGCTGCCCTCCTCCATGGTATGGTAAAGCACCGCCACCACAAGCCTTCCCCGAACGATGACAGAATCTACGGAGGGCTTGATCTCGTCCACCACCAGCTCCCCCTTCTCCAGATTCAGGACATTGATGTCCGGCTTATTCTCAGGAATGTTCAAATCGTCCTCCAGAGTAAACTGGGTGAGTGCCTGAACCCGGGTGCGGTCCATATGTATATTTCTCTTTAAAAGCTCCACGATATAACCTCCCTATATACACTCGTATGAAAATATATATGAGAATCCCGAAATTTATATGCAGATTCTTGTAACGAACCGCCAGATTCCTTCTCTTATATACGAGAGACACAAAAACAGCCCCGAAGAAGCTCCACGTTCCGGTTTTGGCGTTGGCTACGGCTCTGACTGCCGCACCGGCCGGGGTTCAAATAGGATCAGGACAAGATGATCAGGCATAGGTTCAAGGCATCGGTCAAGGGCATACGTTCAGAACATAGATCCTTCAGGAAATCGAAGAAACAAATACCATTCAGAACAGGAGGCAGCAATAATGCATTACATCGCATTGTGCAACATCTCAAAAAACTATGACTGCGGGGAAGCAGCCGTCCCTGCGGTATCCCATGTTTCCTTCACGGTAGACCAGGGAGGCTTCACAAACCGCCGCCCTGTGGCTTCTGCGGGGTTCCGGAATTTCAGGGGCTTCATGACCAAAAGATACCGCCATGTGAACCGAAGCCATCATGTCAGGATCATTATGACCATTCTGGCCGCCATACTGCTGTATGTGCCCTCCGCCTACCTGATCGAAACCAATCTTTCCGTGCAGAGGGCCGGACTGGATGCAAAATACGGCATACAGTACGACTGTACGCCCCAAAATCAGCGGGAGCTGGCAGCTGCCCTCGGCGAATGCAGGCAGCTGGCGGCAGAGAGCCCTTCTATGGTCTATGTCTCCATGTCCGCCTCCGCCTCCGTGCGGACTTCCCTGCTCAGCAAGGAGCTGCGGGACATTCTGGACTCCGCAGGCTGGCGTGAGGACACTGCCTTTCCCACCTCCGGCACCCTCTATTTTCTGGAGGATCCTGCATATGAAAGGTATCTGGAAGCCTGTCTGGACATGGACAACCCGGCCGACAGACCGGCCGTCTCTCCTGCCATACTGATCGACCGCTATGTAAGCCGTAGCAGTTGGTCAGAAGACGCAGTCCTGTCCTATCTGGAGGCTCCGCTTCTGAACACCCGGAAGGACTGCTCAGGCATAGAAGTCTATTATGAAACCATAGGTGACATTTGGCAGGATTTTCATTGGAATCAGGAGAAAGCCATTCTTCCTGAGATGGTCACGGAAAAAGTCCCGGAAGGGCTGGACTTTGGCGGCGAGCTCTCTGTCATTCTGCCCCTGAGCCGGCTGGAGGAGCTTCTGCCCCGGGCCGGCTTCCCCTTTCTGCATGTATGCGGCAAATTTCAGGATCCGGATGAAACATCCTTCTCCAGACTGGAAACAATCTTGGGAAAGGACGCTCAGGGCAGTCTGCGGTACGCAAGGAAAATCCTGCAGGAATGGTTTGATTCCATGAACGGCATTCATAGGGCAATGACCGCCATCTGCTTTTTGCTGTTCTTCATAGCGGCGCTGAACATCTTCAGCATGCTGCTCTTTCAGTACATGGAGCGCAAAAAAGGACTGGCCGTGCTCTGGTCCCTTGGGTCAAGCCCGGGAGAACTGCTGAAGATCCTCGCCGGAGAGCATCTGTGGAATCTGCTGACCGCCATTATTTTAGGCGTTCCGCTGTCCGGGCTGCTGTGTTATTATATTTATAGGATCTTCCGTCAGGTCTGGCATATGGATTTCGTTTTCCCCCTGCGCCAGACCGTCCTGATCATGGCATCGGCAGCTTTCCTCTCTGCGGCGGCTCTCCTGACAGAACGACTGCTGATGGGGCGGCAGGATTTTCTGAAGGATATCAGGGACAGCAGCGATAGGAACAATATCAACGCAATCACGTAAAAAAGGAGGCTCTCCGTGGAATCCTTTGAACAAATATATGCTTCCTGCCTGAAGGATGTCTACCACTATGTATTCTCCCTGTGCCGTGACCCGGCGGAAGCGGAAGAAATCACGCAGGAGACCTTCTATCAGGCACTGAAGTCCATGTCCTCCTTTCGGGGCGAATGCAAGCTGATCGTCTGGCTGTGCCAGATCGCAAAGCACATCTATTTTGCCCGCCGGAACAAAAGAAAAAGGCTGGCCCAGATGCCCCCGGAGGAGCTGCTGGCCCAGATGCCCGGCGACAGCGCCGATGTGTCCATGGAGCAGCGGCTGCTGGACGATGCGCAGGCCATGGCAGTCCATAGGCATCTGCACAGTCTGGCGGAGCCCTATAAGGAGGTTTTCATGCTGAGAGTCTTCGGAGAGCTGTCCTTCAAAAAAATCGGGGACATTTTCGGCAAAACAGAGGGCTGGGCCAGAATCACCTATCACCGGGCCAAGCTCAGTATCATGGACAAGCTGGAAGAGACTTGAGCAGCACAGAACGGTGTTTCAAACGGCTGAGTTGATGCCTGCCAAAGCAGACAGAGAGGAATAAAGATGGAAAAAATTTCCTGTGATGTGATCGGGGACCTGCTCCCCTTATACTGTGACGACGTATGCTCCAAAGACAGCCGTAAAATCGTAGAGGAGCACTTGCAGAACTGTCCGAAATGCTCCGGACTGCTGCAGAAAATGAAAACAGAATACAAGCTGCCCTCTGCGGAAGAGCAGCATCAGGAGAATATGATGAAAAACATAGCATCAAGATGGCATCAGTCCGTGAAAAAAAGCTTCTGCAGGGGCATGCTGATCACCCTCTGCGCCTGCCTGACTCTGGTGGGAGGCTATTGGGCCCTGAGCCGTCTGGTTCTGCTGCCGGTTCCCCTTTCCGCAACGGAGGCCACTGTGCAGGGCATATCTGACGATTATGTTATAATCTTCCTGAAGACTACGGACGGGAACAAGGTTCTGTCTGCCTCCATAGAAATCACAGAGGACGGAAAGTGCTACATTCTGCTGCGGCGGGGCGTCATTCCCATAGACAACGGAGGAGGGATGCTCTGGGACGCAGAATGGTCCATCGCAAGGACAAGCCTTGCGGATTCCGGCGAAGAAATCTCTGTCAGAGAAATCTACTGCGGCACCGAGGACAGCTGTTTCCTGATCTGGCAGGCGCAGTAAAGGACCACTGCGCCTACTGGTGCATTCGGCAGGCCGCAGGGAAAGCGGTCTGCCAGACAGCATGGTCTATACATAGATGCAGCTTCTCAACCGATCAGAACTTCCTTCCCACAAAATGCAAAACCATATTTTCTGATTCGATCCTCTGGAATCCCTTTTTCCCGCAGTACAGTCGCATATTCCTTTTCCTCAATCTGTCTCAGCGCCGCCTCCACAGTATCTTTCAGATCCCTTTCGCTTCTGGGGTTCTGCACCTTGAACTCAATTATGATTGCACAATCATTTCCGCTGCCTTCTCTGCGAACATCAGAACCCAAAACGCCAGCCTTTTCAGCCG
>CANOFQ010000251.1 GCA_947565325.1 uncultured bacterium | reverse complement strand
CCCAAGGACAATGCTCCTGCCCCGGCATCCCTCTCTTTGCAGCTCAGAGACTCAGCACCTTCATCCTGTCTACCGCTTCCACGGTATTCTCGTAGCTGCCGAAGGCGGTCAGCCGGAAATATCCCTCCCCGCTGGGGCCGAAGCCGGAGCCCGGCGTTCCCACCACATTCACATTTTCCAGCAGGCAGTCAAAAAACTCCCAGCTGCTCATTCCCTTCGGCGTTTTCAGCCAGACATAAGGCGAATTGACGCCGCCGTATACCTTGTATCCCGCCTCCCTCAGTCCATGCAGGATATATGCGGCATTTTTCTTATAATAATCTATCTGCTCCTTCAGCTGCTCCCTGCCTGCCTTGGAATAGACCGCCTCTCCGGCCCTCTGCACAATATAGGGGGCACCGTTGTATTTCGTCCCATGCCTTCTGGCCCATAGAGAATGAAGCGCCGTGCCGCCCCGCTCCAGCTCCTTCGGCACCACCGTAAAGCCCAGACGCAGGCCCGTAAAGCCGGCATTCTTCGAAAACGACCTCAGCTCTATGGCACAGGTTCTGGCCCCTTCACACTCATAGATGCTGTGAGGTACGTCGCTTTCGGAAATATAAGCCTCATATGCGGCATCGTAAAGGATCACCGCCCCCACCTTGTTGGCATAGTCCACCCACTCCTGAAGCTGCGCTCTGGTGACGGCGGAGCCGGTGGGATTGTTCGGAAAACACAGATAGATCAGATCCGGCACCTCTCTGGGCAGCTCTGGGACGAATCCATTGTCTTCTGTGCAGGGCATATACAGAATATTGCTCCAGACCTCTCTTTTACTGTCATAGGTTCCTGCCCTGCCCGCCATGACATTGGAATCCACATACACGGGATACACCGGATCGCATACTGCGACCCTGTTGTCAAGGGCAAATATCTCCTGAATATTCCCGGAATCACATTTTGCCCCGTCAGAGACAAATATCTCATCCTCCGCAATGTCACATCCCAGCGCCTTATAATCTCCCTCTGCAATGGCCCTTCGCAAGAATTCATACCCAAGATCCGGCGCATATCCCCGGAAAGTCTCCGCTTTCCCCATCTCCTCCACTGCGCCGTGCAGCGCCTCTGTCACTGCCGGAACCAGCGGCTGGGTCACGTCTCCGATCCCAAGACGAATGATTCTTTTCTCGGGATGGGCGGCGCCGTAGGCGCTGACCTTCTTCCCGATGGCAGAAAACAGATAGCTTCCCGGCAGCTTCAGATAATTCTCATTCACCTTCAGCATCCCTGTACCTCCCCCTCAAACACCGTGACAGCCGGTCCCGTCATGTAGACCAGATTCTTTTCTCTGTCCCATTCTATGAGCAGCTCTCCGCCCAGCAGCCTGACCTTTATGGAGCTTTCCGTCAGTCCGTTCAGCACACAGGCCACGGCTGCGGCACAACACCCCGTCCCACATGCCAGCGTCTCTCCCGTTCCTCTTTCCCAGACCCGCATGAAGCAGTTCCCTCTGTCAAGCACCTCCACGAACTCCACATTGGTCCGCCTGGGGAATCTGTCATGATTCTCAAAGGCCGGGCCCAGCCGTCCCAGCTCCATATCGGCGACCCCCTCCCTGAAAACCACCGCATGAGGGTTTCCCATGGATACGCAGGTCATACGGTATTCCTCTCCTTCCACCAGAATCGGCTCATCCACCGCCCTGTTCCCCGGCGCCTCCACGGGAATCAGCGCCGGCTCCAATACCGGGCTGCCCATGTTGACCCGCACCATGACAACATGTCCCCGTGCCCTTGGATTTCCTGCATCCTTCTCCACTGTCAGCTCCAGATAATTCATCCTGCCCGCACTGACCACGGATATCCGCTCCGCATCCGTCAGCCCCTTGTCATACACGAACTTTGCAACACATCGTATGCCGTTGCCGCACATTTCCGATCTGCTTCCGTCCGCATTGTACATCTCCATCTCGAAGTCCGCCTCCTCGGAGGGATTGACGAATATCACCCCGTCCCCTCCGATGCCGAAATGCCTGTCGCTGAGCCTCCTCGCCAGCGACGGCTTCTGATCCTTCGGAACCTGCTCCTCAAACCCATTGATATATACATAGTCGTTCCCACAGCCCTGCATCTTAGTAAACCGCATGTCCGCACCTCCCGTTCTCTTTGCGGGCACTCCCTGAAAACGCCCCCTCACGGCACAGTACTCATCTTATACAGAAAGCCTGCCCTTGCCCGCAGAAGCAAAAAAGGGCAGTCCTATACCATTTGTCAGGAACGCCCTTGCCCTTTTTCTATCATATCAATCAAACCCGCCCCTTGTCAATGAAAAACAAGAATATTCCCCTCTCCGCCCACATACTTATTATTAAGATAAAGTGTCAAGACAAGAGCTTAAGGGGAATATGGATGAGTGCTAAAACAAAAATCGTCGTACTTCACATGAAGGAGCTGATCTATACCGGCATCTTTGCCGTATTGGGGATCCTGTTCCTTGTCCTGCTGATCATGATGTTCCTGCCGGACAAGGACAAGGCAAATACACCCGACCCGACACCGCAGCCCGATGCCGCCGAAACAGCCTCCCTCTACATACCCGGCATCTACACCACCGAGCTGGTGCTGGGAAGCCAGTCCATCGACGTGGAGGTCATTGTAGACAGAAACTCCATCACTTCCATACGGATGGTAAACCTAAATGATGCCGTGACCACTATGTATCCGCTGCTGCAGCCCACCTTTGACTCCATCTGCGAGCAGGTCTACGCACAGCAGTCTCTGGAAAACATCACTTATACATCAGACAGCAAATATACCTCTCTGGTGCTGCTGGAGGCCATCCAGAACTCTCTGGACAAGGCAAAAAGTCCATAAACGGGCTTTCAAGGCATACATAGGGCTGCCGTGCCGAAGGATCTTCCAAGCGGTGCGGCAGCCCCCTTGCCGTCAGATCAGCCTGCGCTTACGCAGCCCCGCCGGCCGCCCACGGTCACTCTGCCTGCGCAAGGGTCCCACCGGCCCACGCCCCTTTGTTACAGCTTCTCCGCCTCCGCCATCCACAGAGCCGCACTGGCGTCAGAGGGCATGCGCAGATCCCCTCTGGGAGACAGGGCCACGCTTCCTATCTTCGGCCCGTCGGGCAGGCAGGAGCGCTTGAACTGCTGCTGAAAGAAACGCTTATAGAACACCTTCAGCCACTTCAATATCGTCTTGTCATCATACTGTCCTGCGAAGGCCAGCCTTGCCACCCGGTACACCTTCGCCGGCGGGAAGCCGCAGCGCAGCATATAGTATAAGAAAAAGTCATGCAGCTCATAGGGACCCACCAGATCCTCCGTCCTCTGGGAAATCACCCCGTCCACCGGAGGCAGCAGCTCCGGACTCACGGGCGTGTCCAATACATCCGCCAGCACCTCTGCCAGTTCCCTCTCTCCGCAGGTATCCGCCCAATATTTCACCAGATGCCGCACCAGCGTCTTCGGGACACCTGCGTTCACACCGTACATAGACATATGGTCCCCGTTGTAGGTGGCCCAGCCCAGTGCAAGCTCAGACATGTCTCCCGTCCCGATCACAAGTCCTCCCTGCCGATTCGCCAGATCCATGAGCACCTGTGTACGCTCTCTTGCCTGACTGTTCTCATAGGTCACGTCATGGTTCTGAATATCCTGCCCGATATCCCGGAAGTGAATCTTCACTGCCTCTCTGATCTCTATTTCCTGAAGGGTGACGCCCAGCCCCCGGGCAAGCCGGCAGGCATTCTCATAGGTTCTGTCCGTGGTGCCGAAGCAGGGCATGGTCACCGCAATGATTCCCCTTCTGTCCAGCTCCAGCAGATCGAAGGTCCGTACCGTGACCAGAAGGGCAAGGGTGGAATCCAGTCCCCCCGAGACACCTATGACGGCGGTCTTTGCCCCGGTGTGCTCATACCGCTTTTTCAGGCCATATGCCTGAATGGACAAAATCTCCTCGCACCGCTTGTTCCTCACAGACATGTCCTCAGGCACAAAAGGCATACAGCCAAAGGTTCGCTCCAGCTCCGTGTCTGCTATCTTCAGCCGGAAGGGCACTCTGACATAGGTCTCCTGAGGCGCAGTCCCAAAGGTGCCCATGCGCCGTCTTTCCGACTGGATACGCTGCACGTCCACATCCCCATAAACGGTCTGGCCGGCAAACTGCTTCGTCTGGGCCAGCACCACCCCGTTCTCCGCAATGAGGTTATGCCCTCCGAACACCAGATCCTGCGTTGACTCTCCCTCTCCGGCAGATGCGTAGACATACCCGCAGATAAGCCGGGCGCTGGCAGACTTTACAAGAAGCTCCCTATATTCGTCCTTCCCCACCGTCTCGTTGGAAGCGGAAAGATTGGCGATCACCGATGCCCCCATCAGAGCGTGGCCGGTTCCCGGGGGATTTGCCACCCATAAATCCTCACAGATCTCACATCCAACGGTAAGCCCCTGCACATTCTCGCAGTCGAACAGTATATTCGTGCCGAAGGGAACCAGACTCCCTCCCAGTTCAAAAGAAACCGCCTCCTTGTTCCCCTCCGTGAAATGCCGTCCCTCATAAAACTCCGCATAGGACGGGATATTGGCCTTGGGCACCAGCCCAAGCACCGCTCCGTTCCAGAGCACCGCAGCTACATTATACAGTCTGCCGCCCCGCTCCATAGGCAGTCCCACCGCCACCAGTGCGTCCTTTCCGCAGGTTGCGCCTGCGATCACCAGCAGCTGTTCTCTGGCCTTCTCAAGAAGCAGCCCCTGAAAAAACAGATCCCCGCAGGTATAGCCCGTGATGCAAAGCTCCGGGAACACAATGATTTTTGCCCCTTTCCCATAGGCCTCCTCCAGCCTCTCACAGATAACCCCTGCATTATACACCGGATCGGCCACCCTGATTTTCGGTGTCACTGCCGCCGCCTTGATAAACCCATACTTCATATCCGCACCCCTATGACCGCTTCTGCAGGCATACCCGAATTACTTCCATGCCGCACCGCATTCCGCATCACATTTGCTCCACATTGTTTCTGCGCCGCATTTCCCTCATGACACATCACTTGTACATCTCATTGCTTCCATGTCAAATCGCCCTCTCAGTCCTTCCGGCTTCTATGATAAAGCCTCTTCAGCTCCTCGACGCTGAACTGATACTGTGTATTGCAGAAATGACAGCCGACCTCGATCTCATGCCCCTCCTGGATCATCTC
>CANOFQ010000250.1 GCA_947565325.1 uncultured bacterium | reverse complement strand
ATTCGACGAGCGAAGCGAACCCGAAAAATCTCTGATTTTTCGGGTCTCTGCCCGGGGATTACGAAATCATGGTATAATATCGAAACAGAAGGACATTGTTTCGACAAGTGAAAGAACGCAAGGAGCGCACAATGAACGAAAAAGTATTAAGGACATTGGAGTATAATAAGATAATCGACATGCTGGCCGCCAAGGCGGATTCGGAGCCGGGCAAGAAGCTCTGCCGGGAGCTTGTGCCCTCCACGGATCTGGGGGAGATCCGCCGCAGCCAGGCCCAGACGGCGGATGCCCTGCGCCGCCTGTTCAAGACAGGGGGAACCTCCTTTGGCAACAACAAGGATCTGGGCTTTTCCATCAAGTCTCTGGAGATCGGCAGCACTCTCTCCATCGTGGAGCTGCTGAACATCGCCGCCATGCTGGACAATGTGTCCCGCATCAAGGCCTACGGCCGGAGGGAGCGGGAGGATACGCCGCCGGACACTCTGGACGAGTATTTCCAGCTCCTCTCCCCTCTGACGCAGGTGGCAAGCGAGATCAGCCAATGCATCCTCTCCGAGGAGGAAATCGCAGACGACGCAAGCCCTAAGCTGAAGAGCATCCGGCGGGCCATGATCCAGACCAATGACAAGATACACACCCAGCTCACCAACATGATCAGCGGCCCCTGCCGCACCTATCTGCAGGACGCGGTCATCACCATGCGGGGCAGCCGTTACTGCATCCCGGTCAAGGCAGAGTACAAGGGGCAGGTGAACGGCATGATACACGAC
Source organism: uncultured bacterium (assembly GCA_947565325.1). Taxonomy (GTDB): domain Bacteria; phylum Bacillota; class Clostridia; order Lachnospirales; family Lachnospiraceae; genus Acetatifactor. The sequence goes on along the minus strand of CANOFQ010000250.1, from coordinate 4,474 downwards.
CAGTCTGCCACCGGCTCCACCTATTTCATCGAGCCTGCGGCAGTGGTGGAGCTGAACAACCGCCTGCGGGAGCTGGAGCTGGAGGAGAAGGAGGAGATCCAGAAAATTCTGGCCAATCTCAGCGCTCTGGCCGGAGAGCATACTCTGGAGCTGGCGGACAACCAGAAGCTCATGACCCTGCTGGATTTCATCTTTGCCAAGGCGGAGCTGGCCATGGACATGAACGCCACAGAGCCCGTTTTCAATGGTGATCATTATGTCAATATCCGAAAGGGACGACACCCACTTCTGCACAAGAAAAAGGTGGTGCCTATCGACATCCATCTGGGAAAGGATTTCGATCTGCTGGTGATCACGGGCCCCAACACCGGCGGCAAGACCGTGTCCCTGAAGACCGTGGGGCTGTTCACCCTCATGGGGCAGGCAGGCCTGCATATCCCTGCGGGGGACCGCTCGGAGCTGGCTGTCTTCCGGGAGGTCTATGCGGACATCGGGGACGAGCAGAGCATAGAACAGAGCCTCTCCACCTTCTCCTCCCACATGAAGAGCATCGTGCACATTCTGGCCCATGCGGACGCAGACTCTCTGTGTCTCTTCGACGAGCTGGGGGCAGGTACGGATCCGACGGAGGGCGCCGCCCTTGCCATTGCCATCCTGAACTTCCTCCATGACAGAGGCATCCGCACCATGGCCACCACCCATTACAGCGAGCTGAAGGTCTACGCCCTCTCCACCTCCTTCGTGGAGAATGCCTGCTGCGAGTTCAACGTGGAGACTCTGCAGCCCACCTACCGGCTGCTGATCGGCATTCCCGGAAAGAGCAACGCCTTCGCCATCTCCTCCAAGCTGGGCCTGTCCGACGATATCATAGAGGCCGCCAGAGAACAGATCGGCATGAAGGACAAAAGCTTCGAGGATGTCATTGCGGATCTGGAGCAGAGCCGGGTGACCATCGAACGGGAGCAGCAGGAGATCGCCCTGCACAAGGAGCAGATCCGCTCCCTGCAGGAGCAGCTGCAGCAGAAAAATGACCGTCTGGATCAGTCCAGAGACAAGATCCTGAGGGAGGCCAACGAAAAGGCCCGGGAAATCCTGCAGGAGGCCAAGGACGTGGCGGACGCCACCATCCGGGATCTCAACAAGATCGGCCCCGGTGCCGACATCCGGGATCTGGAGCAGACCCGCCAGAAGCTCCGGGACAAGATCAGCGAGAAAAATGCAAATCTATCTTTGAAAAAGGAAGGCGCAAAGCAGCCAGAGAAGAAGACCGTGGATCCGGCAAAGCTCAAGAAGGGGGATACTGTCAGGATCCTCTCCATGGGCCTGCAGGGCACCGTCAGCAGTCTGCCGGACGCCAAGGGCGGCCTCTTCGTGCAGTGCGGCATCATACGGACACAGACCAATGTGAGGGATCTGGTTCTGGTCAACGAGAACACCATCTCCACCCCTGCCCGGCCCTCCGGCGGAGGCAGCGGCACGGGCAAGCTGAAAATGTCCAAGACCATGTCCATCTCCACGGAGATCAACCTGTTGGGCAAGACCGTGGACGAGGCCATACACGAGCTGGACAAATATCTGGACGATGCCTATCTGTCCCACCTTCCCAGCGTGCGGGTGGTCCACGGCAAGGGCACCGGGGCGCTCCGGAGCGCTGTTCACAGCCACTTAAAGCGCCTGAAATATATCAAGGAGTTCCGACTGGGTGAATACGGGGAAGGTGACGCAGGCGTCACAATCGTCACCTTTAAGTAAGCCGTCCTTTCTTGTGCCAGGGCATGCGCTGGCAGCCAGCCGCCAGCCAAGAGGACTCTGATGTAACGGCCGGAGCGCTGCCCCTGCGCCTATACTGTGCCGGGGTACACGCCAAAAGCCCGCCGCCAATCAAATACCCCGCAGCAAGCTGACGGGGTATCAAGCTTGATTCGCAGCAGGCTGCGGGGAATTTGCCCAAAGAATTACAAGGAGGTTTCCATGGTAAGCAAACAGAAAATTTTAATCGTGGACGACGACAACAATATTGCGGAGCTCATCTCCCTCTATCTGACCAAGGAATGCTTTGAGACCCAGATCGCCAACGACGGGGAATCTGTCATGCCTGCCATGGAGAGCTTTTCCCCCAATCTCATCCTGCTGGACATTATGCTTCCCGGCATGGACGGCTATCAGGTCTGCCGGGAAGTGCGGGCCAAGTATTCCGTTCCCATCATCATGCTCTCCGCCAAAGGAGAGGTCTTTGACAAGGTGCTGGGACTGGAGCTGGGCGCCGACGACTATATCGAGAAGCCCTTCGACTCCAAGGAGCTGGTTGCCCGGGTGAAGGCGGTCCTGCGCCGCTACAAGCCCGCAGGGGCCGCCCCGTCGAACCCCAAGGACAAATGCGTGCAGTATGCGGATCTTTCCATCAATCTCACCAATTACTCCGTCCTCTACAAGGGCCGGAACGTGGACATGCCTCCCAAGGAGCTGGAGCTTCTGTACTTTCTGGCCTCCTCCCCCAACCATGTCTTCACCAGAGAGCAGCTGCTGGACCAGATCTGGGGCTATGAATACATGGGGGACACCCGCACCGTGGACGTGCACATCAAACGTCTCCGGGAGAAGATCAAGGATCACGCCGACTGGAAGATATCCACGATCTGGGGCATCGGATACAAGTTCGAGGTGCGCAATTCATGAAAAAGACCCTCTATCCGAAATTCATACTGGCATACTTCATATTCGGCATGTTCAGCTTCATCATCGTCACCACCTTTGTGCCCAATATGACAAGGGAGCATCTGGTGCGGGACAAGGCGGAGACGCTCTATAGGGAAGCCTCCCTGATTTCCGGCACCTACGCTTCTTCCTTGTATGCCGGCGAGACGGATCTGGAGACCGTCAAGACACATCTGGACCTGCTGGCCCTTCATCTGGACTCCACCATCCGCATCATCAACCCTTCCGGGCGGCTGGTTCTGGACACGGACGCTCCTCTGGACGTGGAGAAGGAGGTGATGGTGGAGAATTTCGATCCCACCGCCGCCGGCAGCTCCTACTATATGGTAAATGACTTTTTCGGGAACTTCGACTCCGACATGCTGAGCGTGTTTTTCCCCATCACCGCCAGCTACCTTGTAAAGGGCTATGTTGTTATTCACTGCGACATGAATTCTATTCAGCAGTCCTGCAACAGCCTGCTGAACATCTCCTACATCACGCTGGCCATTCTACTGCTGCTCTCCCTGATCATCCTGATTTTTTTCACCGAGATCGTGTACATCCCCCTGCGCAAGATCACCTATGCCACGGAGCAGTACGCCAACGGGAACATGCACTATGAGTTTCAGGTGGAGAGCGACGATGAGATCGGCTATCTGGCCGCCTGTCTGAACTATATGGCCAGCCAGATCGCCGGGGCGGAGGACGACCAGAAAAAATTCGTGGCCAACGTCTCCCACGACTTCCGCTCCCCCCTGACCTCCGTCCGGGGCTACTTGGAAGCCATGCTGGACGGAACCATCCCCCCGGAGATGCACGAAAAGTATATCAATATCGTGCTGAACGAGACGGAGCGGCTCACCAAGCTCACCAACAGCCTTCTGTCCCTGAACAACCTGAATACCAAGGGCATGCTGCTGGACTGCACGGACTTCGATATCAACCGCATCATCCGCAGCACCGCCTCCTCCTTCGAGGGCACCTGCAGAGCAAAGACCATCGCCATCGAAATGATTCTCACCGGGGACAAGATGTACGTGAACGCAGACATGGACAAGATCCAGCAGGTTCTCTACAACCTTCTGGACAACGCCATAAAATTCAGTCACCACGATTCTGTCATCAAGGTGGAGACCTCCGTAAAGAAGAGCAAGCTTTTCGTGTCCGTGAAGGACACGGGCATCGGCATCCCCAAGCAGGATCTGAAGCTCATCTGGGACCGGTTCTATAAGTCCGACCTGTCCAGGGGCCGGGACAAAAAAGGCACCGGCCTGGGGCTCTCCATCGTGAAGGAGATCATCAACTGCCACGGGGAGCATATCAATGTCATAAGCACGGAGGGCGTGGGCAGCGAGTTCATCTTTTCCCTGCGCATGTCGGAGGGAGACGAGGAGGACGAGTAAGCAGACTCTCTGCGACAGCCGACCCATTTACGGGCTGACAGCATAAATCTTCTTGTCCAAATTGCATGGCCCCGCCAAACAAATGGCGCAAAGTCAATTACCCAGCAGCAAGCTGATGGGGCATCCATCTTGCAACGCAACAGGCAGAGGGGCATCAATCCTGCAACGCTACAAGCAGAGGGGTATCAATCCTGCAACGCTACAAGCAGAGGGGTATCAATCCTGCAACGCAGCAAGCAGCAAGGCATCCTGCCCTAGTTTCCTCCTTCAGAACGATGCAGGCAGCGGGATATCAGACCCGTGATAGAATAAAATAACAGAAAAAGCAAGGTTATTGTAACTGCCCCAAAATCCTTTCACTCCGACCGGTACAT
>CANOFQ010000249.1 GCA_947565325.1 uncultured bacterium | reverse complement strand
GTAATAGCGGTATCCGTTCTCTCCCTTGTACTCAGGCCGGAACAGACCTATCTCGTCATAATAATGCAAAGTCCTCTTGTTGATTCCGTTAAGCTTCGCAAATTGTCCCGTGGTGTACAAATATTTTTTGTTTTTCACGACAATCCCCCTTGACTTTACAGTTACTGTACAGCTTATGATACCATCTGTAGGGAAAAAATACAACTGTCTTCCTGTGAGAAAGACCGCCCAGAAAAACAATGCAACCGTCTTCATATTAGAAAGACCGCCCAGAAAAACGGCACCGGAAAACGGTCAAGAAGGCGTCCTCATATACTTCTTTGGGCAAGCAGGAAGATGTCTCGGTCAGGAGGTATCCGTATGAAAACGATTTTTTCAAAAGTGAAGCTCAAAGGGCGCCGGATCGCCCTGCTGTCCGTTCTGGTGCTGGCCGCCGCAGTGGGAGAAATGCTGCTGCCCTCTCTGCTGGCCCGGATGATCAACAGCGGCGTGGCCGCCTCTTCCGAAAGCAGAATCTTGGCCCTCGCCGCCGTCATGGCCGCCATCACGGCGCTGGCCTGCACGGTAAATTTTCTGTCCGTGCGCATATCCTCCCGCATTTCCACGGACTTTGCCGCCGAGCTGCGCAGTCAGGTCTTCGGCGCGGTACAAAGCTTTTCCGCAGCGGAACTGGACCGCTTCGGCACGGCCAGTCTGGTCACCCGCAGCACCTCGGACATCACCAATGTCCAGAACTTCCTGACCATGCTCCTGCGCATGGGCATTCTCGCCCCCATGATGGCCATAGCCGGGCTCGTCTTCTCGGCGGCCACGGGCGGACAGGTCAGCTCGGTGCTCAGCGTGGCCATTCCCGTACTGCTGATAGGATGCGGCGGCGTCATCCTGCTGGCCTCCCGCTATTCCGTGAAGCTGCGGCAGAAGCTGGACGGAATCAACCGGCTGTTTCTGGAAAATCTGGAGGGTGTCAGGGTCATCCGGGCCTTCAACAGACAGCAGTTCCAAAGCCGGCGCTTCAATGAGGCAAACGCCGATTACGCCGCCACCGCCATGGCCTCCGGGCGGGTCACAAGTCTGCTGCTGCCCGTCATCAACGTGATTTTCGGCGTGACCACCGCAGCGGTCTTGGGGCTGGGTTCCTATTATGTGGAATCCGGAGCAATGGAGGTGGGTTCCCTTGTGGCAAACAGCCAGTATATCAGCATGGTGCTGATGTCCGTCATGATGCTGGCTTTAGTGGTCATGATGTTTCCCACGGCATACGCCTGCTCCAAGCGGATTGCGGAAGTCCTGAACACAACCCCCCACATTCAGGACGGCAGCCTTCCTCTGGAAAAGCGCCCCCTGCGCTCCGCTGTGGAATTCCGCCATGTGACCTTCGCCTATCCCGGCGCTCAGGAGCCGATTCTGAAGGATATCAGCTTCCGGGCCCGTGCGGGAGAGATCACAGCCATCATCGGCGGAACCGGCCGGGGAAAGTCCAGCATCCTGAAGCTGATCCCCCGTCTCTATGATCCTCTCTTCGGAGAAGTCCTCATCGACGGAGTCGATGCAAAAGAATACAAGATCGACGAGCTGCGCTCTCTCATAGGGTATGTGCCCCAGAAGAACGTCCTGTTCTCAGGGGACATTACCTCCAACTTGAATTTCGGAAAGGAGAAGGGGACGGAGCAGGATTGGAAGGAAGCTGCCGCAATAGCCTGCGCCGAAGAATTTATCCAGAAAAAGCCGGAGGGTTATCACGAGCCCATAGCGCAGGGCGGCGCCAATCTCTCCGGCGGACAGAGACAGCGCATGGCCATAGCAAGGGCCGTCATGAAAAAACCGGAAATCTATCTCTTCGACGACAGCTTTTCCGCTCTGGATATGAAAACGGACCAGACTCTGCGCAGGAATCTGAAGGCGGCCATGGGAGATGCCACAGTGATCATGGTTGCCCAGCGGATCAGCACCGTCTTGGACGCAGACCGCATTCTGGTTATAGACGACGGCATGATCGTGGGGCAGGGCACCCACAAGGAGCTTCTGCGCACATGCCCTCTCTATCGTGACATTGCCGAGATACAGCTTGGAAAGGAGGCTCTGTGACATGAATGAATCCACGCAAAAGCCAAACGTATGGAAAAGATTATTGAGTTACCTGAAGGCCTATAGGCTGAGGCTGTTTTTTGTCCTGTTCTTCGCCTCCGTCAGCACCGTCTTCACCTGTCTGGCTCCCTTCGTCATCGGCAGGGTCACCACGGCCCTGTTCGACAGCATCCGTGACGGAGTGTTCTACTGGGAGACCATTCTCTGGCTGCTGGGGGCATTGGTATGCCTTTATCTGATATCCCAGTTCTTCTCCTTCCTGCAGGGTTTCCACATGGCACGAATCACGGCAAGGGTCATGGAAAAGCTCCGCAGCGACATCGACCGCAAGATGCACCGGCTAAAGCCAAACTACTACGACACCCACACCCACGGCGATATTCTCAGCATCATCACCAACGACGTTGACACCATAAACAACACCGTGAGTCAAAACCTCACCTCCATCGTCACTCAGGTGATCACGGCGGCGGGCATTCTCCTCATGATGCTGGCCATCAGCCCGGGGCTGACATTGATTCCCGTGATCATGGTGCCCTTGTCCCTGCTGAGTGCGGCGGGTGTCATGAAAGCAGGCGGACGGCACTACGGCAGGCAGCAGGAGCTGTTGGGACGGCTCAACGGCTACATCGAGGAAATGTACAACGGCCAGCAGGTAGTTTCGGCCTTCAGCTATCAGGAGCGGGCCAAGGCCGAATTTCAAACCCTCAATGAAGAATTAAAGAGCAGCTCCTATAGGGCGGAAACCACCACCGGAGCCGTCAGCCCCATCACCACTCTGGTAAACGACATGGGCTACGTGGTCTGCGCCGCCATAGGATGCCTGAGGGCCATCGTCGGCGGAATCACCGTGGGAAACGTACAGGCCATGCTGGAATATACCCGCCGCTTTGCCGAGCCTTTCACCACTCTGGCCGGCATGGCGGGGAGCTTTGGCGCCGCCAAGGCCGCAGGAGACAGAATCTTTGCCCTGCTTGACGCAGAGGAGGAATTGCCGGATGCGGAAAACGCCGTGATCCCAGAAGAACGAAGGGGCAGCGTCACCTTCAGGAATGTACGGTTTGGCTACACTCCCCAGCGCATGCTGATGAAGGACGTGAGCCTGACGGTAAAACCCGGGCAGAAGGTGGCCGTGGTGGGCCCTACCGGCGCAGGCAAGACCACTTTGGTGAACCTGCTGATGCGCTTCTATGAGATAGACGGCGGCTCCATCACAGTGGACGGAGCGGATATCCGAGATATCCCCCGGGAAGAGCTGCGGAACCGATTCGGCATGGTTCTGCAGGACACATGGCTTTTTCAGGGAACCATAGCGGAGAATGTGGGCTATGCACAGGACCACATGGAGCGGAGCAAGATCGTCGCTTCGGCAAAATCGGCCTGCGCCCATGATTTCATCAAGACCCTGCCCGGGGGATACGAAATGGTCTTGACTAAGGGAGCGGAGAACATTTCTCAGGGCGAACGGCAGCTTCTGACCATCGCCCGGGCCATCGCCTCCGACCCGGAGATCATGATTCTGGACGAGGCTACCAGCAATGTGGACACCCACACGGAGGTCCTGATTCAGCGGGCCATGGCCCGGCTCATGAAGGGCCGCACCAGCTTCGTGATCGCCCACCGGCTCTCCACCATCAGGGATGCCGACATGATCTTGTACATGGAGGACGGAGACATCAAGGAAGTGGGAAGCCATGAGGAGCTCATGGGCAGGGACGGAAAGTACGCTGCTCTCTACAACAGCCAGTTTGCGTGATAATATCTTTCCCATAGGCAGGCACAACGTCCTAAATTTACCTCATAAATCGCCCTCTGGATTTTCTCCTATAATGAAAATGCATCCGCCGAAAACCGGCGGATGCATTTCGTCTTTTATCGGATCCGCCCTATGAGCCACACTGCAAAAGCGACGGACAGGGCACTATTGTACGACGCAGAATTCAGAGTTAATTCAGAGTTCTTTCTTTGAAAAGACCAGACAGCTGATTCGATACATTGCATAGCACCAGGCAGTCACAATGACTGACGCCGCACATACTAAAATCGGCGCCGACTGATTCGATATTTCCACTTCCAGCAGTTCCAGCAGCTTGTAGATCCCGATGCAGACAGCTCCCGGAACGAGAAAGGATACCACCAACAATACGCGCCCCTTTTCCGCCCCGAATTTAAACGCCAGCGGGATCGACATGCTGCCGAATACAAGAGAAGCGATCCATGCCACCAGTGTCATAGACAGCAGCTGACCGATTCCCGCAGGGTCGAAGGTGATTTTTTTCGTGACGGCTCCGCCCACAGAGCCCGCCAGCAGGCCGAATAAGCTGCCTGCTGCGCCGAAGATTGCCAGCACGGCAAATTTCCCCATGACAAGCTCCTTCCTTGCCACAGGCATGACCACGGCGTACCGGGTCCATTTGGAATAGTCGTCAAACGAAAAGGTAGTCACCACCATCATGCTGCACAACATGGCACATGCTACAATGTATCCCTCCACACCGGAACCGGGAATCAGGCAAAATGCAAAAAGCACAAGGATGAACAGCATAGATTTTATATTATGTCCGATATTATACAGATCCTTCAAAACAAAGCTCTTCATCTCACAGGTTCTCCTTTCACATACAGAAGCATGATATCGTCGATGGTCGCATCGTCCACCACCGCCGTCTTATAACTCCTTCTGGCCTTTTCTTTGTCCGCCACCAATACATTCCACTGATACTCCTCCCTGCGGCAGGCTAAAATCTCCTCTTTATCGATGCTCTCATAAACGGCCGCCCCGCAGCGGATGATCCCGTACTTGTAGCGCAGCTCATCCTTCGTCTTGCAGAAGATAACTTTTCCTTCGTGAATGAACGTAATATAATCCGCAACCTTCTCCAGATCCGTGGTGATATGGGAGGACATGAGAACGGAATGCTCCTCGTCCTGCACGAACTCCAGAAACACGTCAAGGATATCATCTCTCATAACCGGATCAAGACCGCTGGTAGCCTCGTCCAGAATCAAGAGCTTCGGCTTATGGGAAAGCGCCAGGGCGATGCCCAGCTTCATCTTCATCCCCTTGGAAAGGGACTTGATCTCTTTGTCCGCAGGAAGCCGGAAACGGTTCAGATCCTCCCGGTAAACCCTTTCGTCCCACTGTCTGTACGCCGCTTCGGAAATCTTGCC
>CANOFQ010000248.1 GCA_947565325.1 uncultured bacterium | reverse complement strand
TGCCGTTAACGCATCAAGGCAAGTTTATGAACTGAATACTATATTAGCAGCAAAAGAGGAATCAGGGAATGCGCCATACTGGGGAAATAGAATTAGCAGGAGAATACAATAGAGTATACGGGGAGATCTTGTTCCGTGAGCGGAAGAAAAGGAAGATAGCGCAGTCGGAGCTGGCATCCGGCATTCTGAGCAGGACAGAGCTGGATAAGGTGGAGAAGGGAACGGCCCAGTGGACGAAGATGAAAGGGGACATCCTCCTGCAGCGTCTGGGGATCCTGCCGGACTATTTCGAGTCGCTGTCAACCGGGGAGGAGCTGGACCGATGGCGGCTGCGGGAGGACATCTGCCTGCTGGTTCCCGCATGTCCCCGGGAGGCCGAAGAAAAGGTGGAGGAATATAGGTGCAGGTATGGAAAGAGGGAATCCTTCGAGGAACAGTTCCTGCTGAAGGTTCAGGTGATTCTGGCGCTGTCGGGGAAGGAGGCCCGCAACCCTGATGAAATCCTGCGGGCGGCGGAGCAGGCAGTAAGATGTACGGTTCCCGGAGGGTGGAGAAAGGAACTGGACGGTCTCTGGCTGGCCCCCATGGAGCTGGAAGCAATTCTGCTGGAGAGCGCCGCACTTTTTCGGTGCGGCAGAAAAGGACAAGGATGGGAGCTGTGGCAGTGGGTGTGGGATTATCCGAAAAACCGGGAGTGGGATGAGGAAATGCAGGCCTTCATACTGCCGCAGGCGGCGGTCATGGGGATGAGGCTGTACATAAAGATGGGCGAGACAGGGAAGGCCTTCCGGCTGGGCAGGGAGGCACTGGAGCTGCTGCGCCGTACCCGTTACCACTGTTATGTACTGCCGCTGCTGGAAAGCCTGTGCGGGCTTTCGGCGGAGGAATGCGGGGAGAGGGAATACCTGAAGCAGGCGGAGGAGTTCCTTGGAACGTTTCAGGCTGTCTACGAGATGTACAGCTATCCGGGGTATCGGATATGGCAGGGCATCTGTGTGGACAATACAAAGGAAGCGGGTCTGGTGCTGCGGATGCTCCGAAAATACTATGGGAAGTCTGTGGTGAATGCCATCTATGACGGGGAAGAGCAGGTAGTCACGCCTAGGCAGCTGGAGAAGATAGAGCGAGGAGATCATAAGCCTTCCTATGAAAATTACCGCAGACTGGCGAAGCAGTACGGAAAATCAGGGGGATGGAATATCCCTATTCTGGAGACGGAGTCGGTGGAGGTGCTGAGGCTGCGACGGAAAGTCAATCATCTGATGGAGTCCGAAAATTGGGAGGACGCCGAGCAGGAATTTGAGAAGCTGCGGGGCATGGTAGATCCTGAGTATCCAAGAGTGAGGCAGGAGCTGTTGTTTTCTGATGCTGTATTGAAATGGGTGAGGGAAGATGTCCTGCAGGAAAGTCTGGATATGATGAAGGAGGCGCTGCATTATACCATTCCTGATACGGAAGGCAAAAACATAGGATGGTGGGTATTCCAGCGGCAGGAAGTGATGCTGGTCAGCGATATTGCAGAACTCTATCGGAAGCTTGGTAACTTTGAGGAAGCTGGAAGATGGCTTCATGCACTTGTTTTTTCTGTGGAAAAGCTGAGCGAGAGAACAGGGATATGTACGGGGGAATACATTATGATAATGGAAGGATACGATAATTATTTAGGGGATCTGAGACAGTTCAGAGAAGCGGTAGGACAGAATGAGGAAACGATACAAAGAATATTAAAATTTTCTAAAATGAATGGTCTCCAGCGTATATTTTATCATATGGCATGGAATCTCTATGAGGCTGTTGATACAAATATACTGCCGGAAGAAAATGACTTCTTCCGGCATAAATGGAGAAAAGCTTTTCAGATAAGCGAAGTACTCGCAGATTTCATGTGTGATTCCCATCTGAAAGATTTTTTGAAGGAAAAAAGGGGAAAATATTTATCATAAAAAGATTATCTTTCCAGTTTTTTGGGTGTTTCTAAATCAGACAAGGGAATAATGCCGCTCTCGTCCTCTTCGTTATTACCATTATGATCGGAACTGTCCTCCTCGATGGGATGCGGCACGGGAGGTTCAGGATCGCTGGGGGCTGTGCCGGGAAGGGCGCTGCTGCCCCACAATGTAAGAGCCAGTGCCAGTGCCGGCAGGCCGGACTTTAAGGAAAGGATTTTTCCGTGTTTCATTGTTTGTGTCCTCCTTTGCGTATCAGCTTTCTGCTGATGAATTTGCCTTTTTTATTATCATAGCTGTAAATTGACCACAATGCAATACGTCGAATTAGTTGCATTTTCAGTATGCTTTGTAATCAATCTGATTAATGCAACTAATTCGACGTATTGCGGGGGAAATGAAGATATGTTATGCTGCATATGTACCAAACAAAGCGGCTTTGTAAATGGTGAGGAACAAGTAAATAAATAAGCTTCTGAAAATTCTGAAGAGAAAGAGAGGGTTTATCATGAAAAAAATGCGTAACAGATGGCTGAGGAGGGTCTGGGCAGGGCTACTGTGCATGAGCCTGATGGTTTCTTGTATGCTGCCGGTGAATGCTGCGGTTCCGGTGGCAGAACATCAACATGACTATAGAATGGCAGGAGATCCTAGAACGGAAATATCATATAACGAGGGGACACATACAATCTCAAAATTGCAGAGCTATAAATGTACATTCCCTAATTGTAAGGATTCACCGATTACGGTAGAGATAAGCAGAGTGACAGAAGGGCATGATATCGAATATACCGATCTTGGATACGAAGATGTGGTACATCATTACCGTGTTCGTTGTAAGGTCTGCCCTTTTCGGTATGAGTTTTAAGTGATTCGGTGTAAGTTCGGCAAGTTGTTTTGAATATTTTATTGTAAACGTCATAACTATTCTTACTTTTGCAGAAACCCACTGCAACAACTACAAGCATCATACTGTTATTGTGCCAAAAGAAAGATTTTAATTGTGGTCTACTATAATTATTTTGTTGTAGAGCGTAGGCAGAGAAGGGAGTGTGCTATATATTCCCTTCTCTGCTTAGTGGTCGTATCATAAACCTGCATCGGGAAAACGCCAGCGAAGAGGAATGAGAAGGCAGATAGATATGAAAAAAAGACATAGGAGACCTAAAGGAAGTAAGGAAAAGGAAGGCATGGTAGACCCAAAGGAAATAAACGGAATGTGCGGGAACCCTGAAGGATATGGGAAAAGGGAAGGCATAGGCAAGCAAAGAGGCGAAGGCATGGGAGACCAGAAGAACATGAGAAAGAGAAAAAGTATAAAGACAAGGGTAGCCGCCGCCCTTCTATGTGCGGCGACAGCAGCGCTGCCCGCAGGCTGTGGCAAGGACACATACGAGGTTGAGTACGGAGTAGACGGATATGTGTACGTGTCCAAGAAGCTCCAGTCCATGGAGGGCGTGGAGGATATGCAGGTGGTGGGCGACTACCTTTACTATATGCAGTATGGCAGCAAGAACGTGGTCAGCAGGGTGCCCGTGGCGGAGTTGGCTGCCGGGGAGGGAAAGCTGGATTTCTCCAAGAGGGAGACGCTTTTCTCGTTCCAGACCCTGAACTTCGATCTGCCAGAAGGAACCGGTGAGTCCGGGGAAAGTAGGGAAGGCAGGGAGTCCGGGGAAGAGGTGGACTTCCTCTCTGCCATGGACGGTGGATACGGGAAGAGTAAGGACATCAGTCTAGAGAAGAGCTATGGGCGTCTGATGTTGGAGAAATATGCGGCTGCCCCAGATGGGACGCTATGTCTCTACCTGAGCGCCTCCACGGGCGGGTACTTCTCCCAGACCCCGGTGGGGGGAGTGCTCTGTCGGCAGAATCCGGATGGGGAGCAGGCGTACAAGGTGTATGTCACCGGGATGCTGGACGTGGCCATAGACGCAGAAGGGCGGGGGATAGCGCTGACGGGAGAGGGGATCCGGATCATGGACGGGGAGGGGAACCAGACGGCGTTTCTTTCCACGGAGGAGTACCATGTAGGCGGGAAGATATCGAAGGAAGAGCTGTTCACGGATTCAGAGGGGAGAGTTTACTATACCTATGTGAACGAGAACAGCACCATGGCCCGTGTCACCTATGAGATAATAGGGGAAGGACCCTTTCAGCTAGAGGATGCAGGGGCGATTCTGGGGGAGGGATTCACAAGCCACTCTGCAGCCCCTGGCGGGGACGTGTACCAGTTTGGCTTTGAGAAAGATGGTAGCCTCTGTCTGTATAATAGGAAGACCCATTCACAGAGGGAGATTTTGAACTGGCTGGAGAGCGGCCTGCTGGCCGGTGGTATCCGCTCAGTGGCGGGAGTGACGCCGGAGATCCTGCTGGTGAGCTACAGCGGCGCTTTTTACGGGGGGCAGACCGGCATCTATCAGCTGGCGAAAACCCCGGTGGAGGAGCTGCCGGAGAAGGAACTGCTCGTGGTTGCAACCCCGGGCGGCTCCACCGAGCTGCAGAAGGCGGCCATGCTGTTCAATGCCGCAAGCAGCACCCATCGGGTGGTGCTGGAGTCTTACGGAGGCAGTCTTACGGAGAAGGGATGGGTGATCCCCCGTCTGGATGCGAGTCTGGTGTCTGTAAATCCGCCGGATATACTGGATCTGAGACTGCTGAACACGGTTAAGTATGCGAGGATGGGTGTGCTGGAGGATCTGAGTCCCTATCTGGAGGGCAGCAGCATAGACCGGCAAGACATTCCAGAGAACGTGATCGAGGGGTTCACCTTTGATGGAAGGCTGGTAGCGCTCCCGGCCATGTTCAGCGTGAGGGGCATAGGAGTGCGGGCCTCTCAGGTGGAGGGCCTTGGCGGCTGGGCCATGGAGGATCTCTATAGGATGACAGAGCAGCACCCGGAGTGCACGGGTGGTGCAGTGGGTGACGGAGATCGCAGGGTGGGTGACGGGTATGAGGAGCGCAAGGAGAGCAGTTGGCTGCTGGGAGAGCTCTGCGCCCGGTATTATCTGGAGGAGTTCATAGACTGGGAGAAAGGGGAGTGCCGTTTTGACAGCGAGGCGTTCTGTGACCTGATTGAGTGGGCGGGCACCTACGGATGGGAGCCGGAGTATATGGAGGAGCCGACAGTATCGACTTTCTGGGAGATGGCTTATATTCCTGACGGTGTATTGATGGTCGATCAGAGGTATATCATTCTGTCAACGCTTCCTATTCTGGAGCTGCAGTACGGGGAAGAGGTCTGTCTGAGGGGGTATCCCACGGCGGACGGCAGGGGGTATTATCCTGCTCGTAGCTCAGGTGGAGCTGGCCCGGCACAGAGCCATTGATGTACGCTTCATTGAGATGATGCCC
>CANOFQ010000247.1 GCA_947565325.1 uncultured bacterium | reverse complement strand
GCACCAGTAGTAGCCGTTGAAAAAGGGAAGGCCGATATCCATCAGAACAAGGTGGGGAGCGCAGGCAGCAAATTCTCCAAGCACATTCCTGAAGTCCGACCCACATACCACCTCATACTCCCATTTCTCCAGATGGCGCTTGATTTCTTCTGCAATTACGGTATCATCTTCCACCACAAAGATTCTGTATTTCTTCACACCCTTCGCCCCCTGCCTTTTTCTTGAATCTGTCTCTCTTCTTCCCCATGGCTTTGATCCCCACGCTATTCTGGCTCCGCCTTCCTCCACACTGCTTTTTCCATGGCTTCTGCCTTGGCCTCCGCCTTCCTCTACACCGCTTCTTCCTTGGTCTCTGCCTTCCTCCACCCTGCTTTTTCCTTGGCCTCCGTCTTCCTCCACACCGCTTCTTCCTTGGTCCCTGCCTTCCTCCGCACTGCTTCTTCCCTGCCCTTCCTCTCCACCGCCTCTGCCACAGACGTTTACCCTCTTGGCACTGCCGCCTGCCTTATCTCTTCGCCTTCCCGGATGCCGCTCTTTTACAAGGTCTTTATATAAGCTTCATAGGAGGGGGACATTTCCCGAAGCTTCCGAAGGATCTCCTTCAGACTCTCCACCACGTAATCCAGCTCCTCCTCGGTATTCTCCTCCGACAAGGTCATCCGCAGGGAGCCCCGGGCCTCCTCCTGCTTAAGTCCCAGCGCCAGCAGCACATGGGAGGGATCCAGCGCCCCCGAGGTGCAGGCAGAGCCGCTGGAGACGCAGATCCCCTTCATGTCCAGCATGATCAGCGCCGATTCCCCCTCCACAAAGGAAAAGGAAAAATTCACATTTCCCGGAAGCCGTTTCGTCCTGTGGCCGTTCAGCCGACAATAGGGAATCTCCCTCTCTATCCTCCCTATGAGATAGTCCCGAAGCATTGTCTCCCTTTCCGCCTTCTTCTTCATAAGCCGCAGCGCTCTGGCTGTTGCCGCCCCGAGCCCTACGATCCCCGGCACGTTCTCCGTCCCTGCCCTGCGGTTTCTCTCCTGTACGCCTCCATGGAGCAGGGGGCAGAGCCTCAGACCGCTGCGAACGTATAAAAATCCGATTCCCTTAGGGCCGTTCAGCTTATGCCCGCTGGCGCTGAGCATATCTATGTTCAGCGAATCCACATCTATCGGCAGCTGCCCGAAGGCCTGTACGGCATCCGTGTGGAACAGAATGCCATGCTCCCTTGCGATGGCACCGATCTCCCCGATTGGCTCTATGGTGCCGATCTCATTGTTTGCGAACATGACGCTGATCAATACGGTATCCGGCCGGACAGCCGCCCTCAGCTCCTCCGGATCCACCAGCCCGTCCCCGTCCACCTTCAGATAAGTCACCTCGAAGCCCATCTTCTCCAGATACGCACAAGTATTAAGCACCCCATGATGCTCGATCCGGGTAGTGATAATATGCTTCCCTCTTTCCTGGCAGGCTTCCGCCGCAGACCTCAGCGCCCAGTTGTCCGCCTCCGTTCCACCCGATGTAAAATAGACCTCCTCCTGCTTCGCCCCTATGGCCCCGGCGATGGTCCGTCTGGCACCGTTCACCGCCTTCCTTGCCCCGGAGCCCAGCGAATAGACCGCACTGGGATTTCCATAAAGCTCCGTCAGAAAGGGAAGCATGGCCTCCACCGCCTCCTGCGCCATCCTCGTCGTTGCCGCATTGTCCAGATATATCACCTTTTCCACCTCGCTCCCATCCTGCATGCCTGTCGCAGAAGCCCTATTAATCGCTTTGTACGCTGTTTCGTGCTCTGCCTCATGCCTTATCCATGCTCCGCATCATGCTTTATTCGCACTCTGTCTCATGCCTTATCCATGCTTTGCATTATACTTTATTCGCACTCTGCCTCATGCCTTATCCATGCTTTGCTTCACGCTTTATTCACGCTCTGCTTCAAGACTTATTTCATACTTGTTCGCTAGGAAATACAAAGCTAATATATCATCCCCCCCATTGTTCTGTCAACCTTCCTTCAGGAATATACTGGAAAAAACGCTTCCACTGGTATGCTATGAAATCAATGAAAAAGCATCCCCTGATCATGGGGACCTTTATTCTTACAGCCACGGGCATCGTTACCAGACTCATCGGTTTCTTCTACCGCATCGGCCTCTCCCGTCTGTTCGGGGAAGAGGGCATGGGAATCTACCAGCTGCTGAGTCCGGTTCTCTCCCTGTCCTTCTCTCTCACTGCCGCAGGCTATCAGACCGCCATCTCCAAGCTGGTGGCCGAGCAGGCCGCAGTGCAGAAGAAAACCTCGCTCAGGCCTCTTTGGGTGGGACTGAGCCTGTCCGTGCCTCTCTCTCTGGCCTGCAATGCGGCCCTCTATTGGCTGGCCGATGACATTGCGGCAATCCTGCTGCAGGAGCCCCGCACAGCCTCCATGCTCCGCATCCTTTCCTTCTCCGTGCCCATGAGCGCTGTCCACTCCTGCATCAACGGTTATTTCTATGGTGTCAAGAAGGCCGGCATTCCCTCAGGAGCGCAGCTTCTGGAACAGCTCGCCCGAGTGGGCTGTGTGTACATAATATCCGCCTACTGCTTCTCTCTGGGCCGGTCACCTTCCATCAATGTGGCCGTGCTGGGACTTACCGTAGGCGAATTCTGCTCCATGCTGATGACCGTCATCGCCGTGCGCCCCCACGGCCTCTTCCCGGGAAAAGCCGGCCAAAGCCCGCAGCGGAACAAGGCCCTTCCGTGGGACAGCCCCGCTGCGTCCGCAGACTCCCTGCAGCAGTACCGGTCAGCTTCGGGAAGGCCGCAGGGAAGTCAGAGCCTGCCGGCTGCGGGAACGCTGTACGGCAAGCTCCTCGCCATGGCACTGCCTCTCACGGCCAACCGCATCGTCCTCAATCTCCTCCAGAGCGCAGAATCCGTCTCCATCCCTGCGAGGCTGCGGGTCTACGGCTATGACAACGTGACCGCACTGAGCGTCTACGGGGTGTTCACCGGCATGGCCATGCCCTTCATCTTCTTCCCCAACGCCCTCACCAGCGCCGTGGCCGTTCTGCTGCTCCCCATCATATCCGAGAATTACGCTCTGGGAAATATAGACGAAGTGAAGAAAGCCACTGTACGCACCATAAAATACTGCGGGCTGCTGGGAATCTGCTGCATGGCCATCTTTGTTCTGCTGGGCAGATGGCTGGGTACCACCCTGTTCCACAGTCCCCTTGCCGGCTATTTCATCACCACGCTGGGCTTCATCTGCCCCTTTCTCTATCTGGACACCACTCTGTCCAGTATCCTTCAGGGGCTGGGGCTGGCCGGACATATCTTCGCCATGAATGTCATCTGCCTGTTGGTGCGTCTGGGGTTTGTCTTCTTCGCCATTCCCCGTTTCGGCATCACCGGCTACCTCTGGGGACTGCTGGCCAGCCAGCTCACCCTGGGTATCCTCTATCTGGGCTGCCTGTATCGGTTCCTGAAGAAAAAGTGCTGAAATCAAAAACGGCTACGGCAGGCACAGCAGAACGGCACAGCCATATCAGCAGTGCCAAAATCGAAAAAATGGGGCTGTGAAAAAAATAGGAGTTGAAAACTCCGACTTTCACAGTCCCGTTACTTCGTAGAAAAATTTAAGCAGGAAACTCGAATTAAGGAACAGTACCCCCTTACCCCCATTAAACGCACCCTTTGCAGTTTCATGCGGCATCTGCGTGTCTCATCTGCTTATTGTGAAATTTATAAAGATTATGTCCCAGAGATACCAGAAAAAGCTCTAATCGCACGCAGGCCAGTCCTCTTCTCACGATTCTCTTATACCAGCGGTCATATTTTATGATGCCGAATGTTCCCTCTGCCTGAATCGAACGGTTCATCCGCAGCAATGCCCCCTGTATGCTTTCCAGATTTTCAACTACCTCTTTATGCATGGAGCTTAGCTCTTCATTAACTCTGACCGTCCTGTTTTTTTCCGTTTTTTTGCATTTCTCCGCATAGGGACATCCCCCGCAGTCTTCGCAGGTGTAGTACTCTTCCTGGCGTCCATATTGATTCCCCTTTACTGGTTTTCTATAGGCGAAATGGAACGCTTTCCCATTCGGACAGGTCATCTCTCCCTTTTCATTTGTCTTGAAATTTACTGCCCGAAACGGGTCATTGTGGTAGCTTTCATCCCTCGTTTCTTTCTTGTACATCGGGAATTTCATGTATTTTTCCATTCCGTGTTCCTGGCAGAAAAGGTAATTGTTGAAGGAACCATATCCGGCATCCGCAACTGGATATTTGGGGTAAAATCCGTATAGTTCGTGGAATTTTTCCATCAATGGGATGAAACAGTCCATATCCGACCGGTGCTGCATCACCTCCGCTACCACGATGTATTCATCAGCTACCCCGATCTGGATGTTATATGCTGGCAATAGCTGGTCATTTCCCATGTAGTCGCTTTTCATCCTCATAAATGTGGCATCATGGTCGGTTTTGGAATAGCTGTTCCGGTCAGGCCCGCAGGTCTTGAGCTTGACTACGTATTCCCTCAGTTTTTCTGTATACTCTTTCAGTTTCTCATAATATCGCTGCTCGCAGCTTTTCCGGTGGCCTCTTCCGGATACGAACTCTTTTTCATCCACATGGCAGAAAAAGGCATATCTGGACAGGATCTCTTCAAGGCCGTCGGGTGTATATTCGGTATTTATCTCGATTTTCAGTCCCGTATAGGCCAGCGTTTGATTCATTTCTGTCAGCAGGCCGGTGATCTTTGCGAACAGGCGGTATCGGGACTTCTCGGTTGCTTTTTTCCACACCCAGGTGTATTTGTTTGCATTTGCCTCGAATTTTGAGCCGTCAATGTAGACGTGCTGCAGATCGATTCCCTCTGTATGTTCGATGTAAGTCATGACGGCCTTAAAAATATCCTGGACGGAATCTGCGATCTCCTCGTTTATGAAGTAGCTGAAAGCACGGTAACTTGGCATCTCATGATCCATCAGATACATATACCGGATATTTGTTTTGCATCGGTCTTCCAATTCTCTCAGGGACGCATACCCTGTGTCCATAAACCCGAATAAGACTGTTTTTAGCATGTTGACGCGATTATATCCTGGCCTGCCAAGTTTAAAAGTTGGCTGGGGTTTCAGATACTTTTGTATTTCAATCTCCTCCATGATTTTGTCAAATGCCAGTACCGGATCACAGATATCGAGAAAATCTGTAATAAATAGTGGAAGTCTTCCCTGTTTTGGACTATAATAGGTTTCGGTATTATTATTCATGGTAGATTAATTATACCAAAAAGAAAAGAACACCTCCAGGGTTTATTCCTGAAAGTGTTCTTTTT
>CANOFQ010000246.1 GCA_947565325.1 uncultured bacterium | reverse complement strand
GAAGAAGAATAACGGAGGATTGAAATGGCAAAACGTGGAGGATTTCCGGGTGGAGCTGATTGACGGGCATCTGATCTATAATCAGGCAGCACCCTCCACGGCTCATCAGGTCATACTGGGCGAGCAGGGACAAGAAAAATATAGTAGAACCTGACATAAGTGTCATTTTTGACCGCAGAAAGCTTACAGAAAAGGGATGCGTCGGAGCGCCTGACTGGATTATCGAAATTGTTTCACCCAGCAGTCCGGGTCATGACTATATTCGCAAATTGAATTTGTACGCTGATGCAGGTGTGAGAGAATATTGGATTGTAGATCCGCATATTGAAAAAGTATTCGTATATTATCTGGAGGAGAAAGATTTTCAGATTGGTACTTATACATTTCATGATAAGATCAAGGCCAATATTTGTGAGGATCTTTGGATTGACTTTCAGGAGCTGGATCTGTAGTCTGACAGCAGGCTTCTTCTGGGCCTATTTTATTAATAAAAGTAAAGGGACTGTGAAAAAACAAGAGTTGATAAACTCAGGTTTTCCCAGTCCCTTCGTTTTGTCGGGCTAGATTCTCTCGATTTGGCAGGTGTGAGTCTTTGTCCTTGAATCATAATTGATTCCCACCATCAGGATCTCGCCCCCATAATCCCGCTATAAGCCACTGCTACCACCTTGGAGGTAAAGTTGTTGCTTGTGAAAGTCCTCAGGTTAGTTACCGTTCCAATGGAATCATTGATCTGGCGAATCAGGCCCGTCTTGTCTACATATTCGCTGTTTAAGATTCTCTGAAATCCACTGTTTCCCGGATTGAAATAGATTCTCATGAAAACTCCCTCCTGATGCGGACACGGATGCCCCTGCCAGAAATTTCTATCAGAGCCAATCTGTATTAAAAATTGTCTCTGTCGGAGCCTGTATGCCAGAGATTTATATACCTGACAATAGATACCAACGGTATCGTTGATATTTTTCCTATATTTTTCCTATTGATATTTTTCCTTCAGAAGCTCTATCCCATACTCTCTGGGGGTTCCCTTCAGGCGCTCCATGTAGGCTTCAAGATGTCCCCTGCAGTGCAGCGGCCCGCCCTCCCGCATGACGGTCCACATGGGATCCGAGTCGTAATGGGAGGTTTTCATCATGGCATCGTTCCAGTCGAGGATCATCTTTGCCCCCTTTGCGCAGAGCTCAGGATGCTCCTCGGCCAGATTGTGCTGTTCATGGGGATCCTCCACGATGTTGAAGAGCATCTCGTCCGGCAGCAGGTGTCCGCCTCCGTGCACGGTGCGGATGTAGACGTAATCGTCGAACCGCACGCTGCGCTGGCAGACATGGGCGCACTGGGTCAGAACGGCATAGGGTCTGGAGCAGTCCTTCCCCTCCCGCAGCTGGGGCGCAAAGGAGACGCCGTCATAACGGTAGCGGTCAGGGGCAAACATGGGGGTTCCCAGCAGCTCCTGCACGGTGGGCGCCAGATCGGTATTGTCGTAAAAGCCCTTGGCCACGGTTCCCTTCTGCATTCCCGGCCAGCGCACGATCAGAGGGATCCGGCACACGGGCTCGTCCGCCATGCCATGCTCCGCATAAAGGCCGAATTCTCCCAGATCCTCCCCGTGGTCCGCAGTCACGATAATGGCAAGATCATCGTCATAGAGACCGTTCTGCTTCAGCCAGCCGATGATCTGGCCGATGTTGTCGTCGGTATAACGGACTCCGTTGTCGTAATTGTTCAGGAAACGCCTTGCCTCCTCCAGATTGTTCAGTCTGCCGGGATGCTTGGGGCAGGACGCAGAATGGTCGTCGTTCCACATATTGATCTCATTGGCTCCGTGGGGGCCCACATGGAGCAGATGTTCTGCAAAGATTTCCTGGGTGATCCAGTCGTCAGGCAGGGGCATATCATCAAAGGGGCCGTAGTCAGCGGGAGTCCTATAGGGCGTGTGGGGATCCCAGTAATGCACATGCATCATCCAGTTGTCCGTCCTGCCGTTGCGCTCCAGCCAATCCAGCACCTTGGGGGTGACCAGCTCGGCGGATTCGCCGCCCCGGTTGCCCACGTTTATGCATTCGTTGAAGCCGGCGTTGAACCACCATGCGCTGTGCCGCTCCGCAAAGGTGGAGAAGGAGACAGTGTGCATTCCTGCCCTTCGAAACTGCATGAACAAGCCGTTCTCGGACATGTCGTCGGTGAATCCCCTGGTGGTTCCCTGAAGACGCATGTCCGCAGCCGTCCCCCCGTGTCCAACAATGCCGGTGTGGATCCCGTACTGTCCGCTGATCATAGAGGCCCGGGAGGGAAGGCAGGGTGCATTGGGGCAGTAGTAATTGTCAAAACGTACCCCTTCCTTTGCGATTTCGTCCATTACCGGGGTAGTGTCCCTGCCGTAGCCATAGCAGCCCATATGGTCCGCCCGCAGGGTGTCGATGTCGAACATCAATACTCTCATTATGTTTTTCCTTTCCTGCAGTCCGCATATTCTAAGATATACTCATTATGACATAAAAAGGGTAAAATGGGAAGCCAAAAAAGAGGAGTTGTTGCTTGTATGTAAACTGCGTGAAAAAAATGTAAAATAAACTTGACACAAAAAGTAAAGTATACTATACTTTCTAAGAGGTTCAGAGAATGTATACTGCATAACGCTGAATGCTGCCTAGTGTAATCATGCGATTGAACCAGTCAGCGTTATGCAGTCTGGTTTCACGGCAAGTGAAATCGTTAAGCAGTATAAATCAGGCAAAGGGAGGAGCGGGTGAAAAACAGAATACAAGAACTGCGCAAAGCGCTCAAAGTGACCCAGAGCGAGCTGGCCGACGCTGTGGACGTGAGCCGGCAGACCATTATTTCGCTGGAAAACGGCAGATATAACGCTTCTCTGATGCTGGCTTATAAAATAGCAAGGTTCTTTGGGAGACAGATTGAAGAAGTCTTTATTTTCGATGAGGAGGAATGAGAGGCTATGAGTGGACTGTTCTGCGACGTCAGGAAGGCGAAGAACAATGAAGAATATCGGTTGATATTGAAGAAAAGGCAGAAAAGGATGTGGGGCCTGTTTGCGGCCGGGCTGTTCACAGTGGCTCTTGGTGGAATCCTGAGCATACTGATGAAAGGGCAGGTGAGCGCAAGACAGACAGGTTTTGTAATGGGGCTGGGAACGGGTCTTTCGCTGGGTTCCGTGATCGAAATAGGGATACTCTGGAGAAAAATGAGAAGCGAGGACCGGCTGAAGAAGGAGCGCTTAAAGGAGGTGGATGAACGTGAAATAGAAGTGCGCAGCAGGGCCATGCAGGCTGCGGCCAAGATACTGATGATCGTCATTTATCTTCTGATGGTAATAGGAGGCTTGTTCAGTGAGACATTAGTAATAGTATGTTTTTTGTTGGCCAATACTTTTCTGCTCAGTTATAAGCTGCTCCAGAAATATTACGGAAAGAAGCTATAAAAATACGATCTTCTGCGCCGGAAAAACGGCAGAAAGGAAAGAAAACTATGGAAGAGATTTTACGGGTGGAGGGCCTGAAGAAAACTTTCAAGCTCTCGTCCAAGCAACAGAAAATTGAGAAGACAAGTGAGAAGGTGAAGGTTGCGGTGGACCAGCTGTCCTTTACTGCCTACAGAGGGGAGGTTTTCGGGCTTCTGGGGCCCAACGGAGCCGGAAAGACCACCACGCTGCGCATGCTGGCCACCCTGATCAGGCCCGATGAGGGAGATGCCGTTTTAGACGGATCAAGCATCGTTAAAAATCCGGAGGAGGTTCGCGGGAAGATCGGTTTCCTGACCAGTGAACTGAAGCTGGAGGAGTTTTTCACGCCCAATTATCTATTCGATTTCTTTTCAGATCTCCATGGCGTCCCGGCGGAGGAAAGGAACGCCCGCAAGAAAGAAATGTTTGAACGCTTTGGCATCGATCAGTTTGCGGAGGTCAAGGTAGGCAACCTGTCTACCGGTATGAAGCAGAAGGCATCCCTTGTGATTTCCATGGTACACAATCCGGATATCATCATTTTCGACGAGCCCACCAACGGGCTGGATGTGCTCACCGCCAAGGTGGTGACGGATTTTCTGGTGGATCTGAAGAGACAGGGCAAGACCGTGATTGTGTCCACCCATATTTTCAGCCTGATTGAAAAAATCTGTGACAGGGTGGGCATCATTATCAACGGGCACATGGAGGTCTGTGATACCCTGAAGGCCGTTACGGGAGATAAGAGTCTGGAAGACAGATTTTTTGAAATATACGAGGAAAAGGTAGGAAGAATCGCATGAAAAAGGATATGATAACTATAATCAAAAAAGAATTTGCTCGCTTTTTCGGAGACAAGAGAGTTGTTTTTACGACGATTCTTATGCCGGGGCTCCTGATTTATGTGATTTATACTTTCATGGGAACGGGCATGAGGAAGGAATTGTCCACAGATGACGGGTACGTGGCAACTGCTTATGTGCAGAATATGCCGGAAGAATTTGAGCCTATGCTGTGGGAGCTCTCCGCAGAATGGAATCCGGTGTCCGACAAGGAGCTGGAAAGCGTAAAGGCGGCAATACAGGAAAAGAAGGCGGATGTGCTGGTAATTTTTCCGGAGGACTTTATAGCCCGGACAGCCGCCTACGAGGTGACAAGCGGGGAGAGCGCTCCCAATGTGGAAATCTACTATAATTCCACAGAAGCCGAATCCACGAAGCTGTACGGCATCCTGACAGAAATACTGGACGGCTACGAGGCCTCCATGGCGAACAAGCTTGACATCAATGCCGGAGAGGGAGTCTACGATATGGCCACGGAAAAGGATGTGGCAGGACAGATTTTCTCCATGCTTCTGCCCATGCTGCTCATGACCTTCATGTTCACGGGCTGCGCTTCCGTTGCTCCGGAATCCATTGCGGGAGAGAAGGAAAGGGGCACCATCGCTACCCTGCTGGTCACTCCCATGAAGAGAAGCGCGCTTGCTCTGGGGAAGGTGATCAGCCTGAGCGGCATTGCCCTTCTGTCCGGTCTTTCCAGCTTTATAGGTACCATGCTGTCTCTGCCGAATCTGATGGGAAGCGAAGAATCCGGTATGGATGCATCGGTATATGTGCTGTCTGATTATCTACTGCTTCTGGGAATCATTTTCACCACGGTGCTGGTGATGGTAGCACTGATTTCCATTATCTCTGCCTTTGCCAAGAGCATCAAGGAGGCTTCCACGGCGGTTTCGCCGCTGATGGTCGTGATCATGCTGGTCAGCCTGACTCCTATGTTCGGAAGCGGGGAAAAGAGCTTAGGTATATTCTTTATCCCTCTTTACAACAGCGTGCAGAGTATACACGGGATTTTTTCCTT
>CANOFQ010000245.1 GCA_947565325.1 uncultured bacterium | reverse complement strand
GTCAGCGTTATGCAGTCTGGTTTCACGGCAAGTGAAATCGTTAAGCAGTATAATTATAGACTTTGCTTCATCCTAAATGCTTTTTACCAGAAATTTTAAGAAAGAACACTCTCGGCCGGGAAGATACGAAAGCGTGCTATTCCATACTGATAATAGGGAATCGTTCTACTGTATTTTACATCAGTGATACGAGGAAAGCAAGTGAGGAATTCAAATTTGAGGAGACAGCAGACGAGATAAGCGGCAGATAGGGTGCATACTTTGGGTTGCGGGTTCAAAGGGGATATGTTATCATAGGAAAAATGAAAGGAACAAAAGACAGAGCAGTCAGGAGGGAGTCCCGCCCATGAAGGATTTTGTACAGAACATCCGCTATTACATCCGAATTGTCTGGCGGAGCGAGAGAAGCTACTTTGCGGTCTTTGCCGTCCTGACGCTGGCCATGGCGGCGGGGCCCATAGCGGGGATTTTGCTGCCAAAGGTGGTCATCCGGGACATTCTGGCCGGGGACCGGCTGCGGTTCGCACTGGACATGGGAGCGCTGGCTGCCGTGGCCATGTCCTCCTCCTTCCTGCTCTCCTACTACAGCCTGAAGAACGAGTCCCTTTTCGTGCGGCTGGGCTTCAAGCTGAAGGAGACGCTGCAGGGGAAGGCCATGGGGATGCCCTTTGCCGACACGGAGGATCCGGCGGTGCTGAACAGACTGAACAATGCCATGTCCAGCGTGAACCGCTTCGTGACGGCGCTGCACAGGGCGGGCACCGGCTTCCTCTCAAATGGCATCATCCTTATTTTCTACATAGTACTTGCGGTCAGGCTGCAGCCCCTGCTGCTTCTGCTGCCCTTTCTGAACATCGCACTGGATCTCTTCTTCGAGGACAGGGTGAAAAAATACGAATATGACAGGAGAGAGGAGAGGGCGGACATCACCCGGAAGCGGGACTACACCTTTTCCCTGATGTACGACTATGGCTACGGGAAGGAGGTCCGCCTTTTTGGTATAAAGGACTGGATCATCGGCATCTACCGCCAGTACCAGCGCCAGTACGAGCTGTTCCTGCGGCGTGTGGCCGGGAAGAGGAGGAGCGCGGCGGCCGTGGATCTCCTCTTCACCCTGCTGCGGGAGGCGGCGGTGTACTTCTATCTGGTGGAGACATACCTGAAGGGGGGACTGACGGTGGACTCCTTTGTCCTTTACACGGGCGTGTTCGCCTCCTTTGCGGCGGTGGGGATGAACCTTGCCCAGACGGGGGCGGAGCTGGCGGACACGGCAAGGCAGGTCCGGATTTACCGGGACTTCGCAGAGGACGGGCAGGAGGAGGGAGGCACTGCCCGGCTTCCGGAGGCGGATGCCTATGGGTTCGAGTTCGACCATGTCTCCTTCCGGTATCCCGGGAGCGACAGGTACATACTGAAGGATTTCTGCTGCAGGGTGGAGGCGGGCACCCACGTGGCGCTGGTGGGGCGGAACGGGGCGGGGAAGTCCACCATCGTGAAGCTTCTCTGCGGCCTATACACCAATTACGAGGGAACCATACGGGTGGGCGGCACCGACCTGCGGACACTGGATCTGCGGAAGTATCAGGATCGCATTGCGGCTGTGTTTCAGGAATCAAAGGTGCTTCCGGCCACGATTCTGGAGAACATCACGCTGAAGGAGGAGAATTCCCCCGAGGAGGAGGGACGGGCGCAGGAGGCGCTCCGCCTGATGGGGCTGTCGGGCAAGGTGGAGAGCCTGCCGAAGGGACTGGAGACTCCCGTGGGCAGGTCCATCGACCCGGAGGGAGTGGAGCTCTCCGGCGGGGAGCGCCAGAACCTCGTGATCTGCAGGGCCCTCTACCGGGGCGGCGGGATCCTGCTGCTGGACGAACCTACCGCTGCGCTGGACGCATTGGCGGAGCATGAGGTGTACACCCATTTCCACGACATTTCTCAGGGGCGCACCACCCTTTTCATCTCCCACCGCCTCAATTCCACCCGGTTCTGCGACGAGATCTGGCTGCTGGACCAGGGCAGGATCGCAGAGCGGGGAAACCACGAGGAGCTGTACCAGAAGGGCGGCGAGTACTGCCGGATGTTCCGCACGCAGGCTCAGTATTACAGGGAGCAGGGCTGTCAGGAAGGGGAGGCTGCATATGGAGAAGCGTGAGAAGAGACTCAGGGAGACCGGGCAGAAATTTGCGCTGCCTTTTTATGTCATGAAGCTGACCCTCAGGGTATCCCCGGCCTATCTGGCCACCACGGCGGGGATCGCAGCGGTGGCCGCCGCAGGCCCCATTCTGAGTACATGGCTGACCCAGCAGATCTTGTCGGGGCTGCTGTCCGGGGAGGGCCGCCGGATGCTGTTTTTCTGGGTGGCATGCCTGATCGCCGCCAATTTTGTCTGTGGAGGGGTCAGCAGGTACCTGACGGTGAAGCAGGGGGTCTTCTCCGAGCGCTTCCGGGACGACTTCAAATGCTACGTGGGCAGGCGGATCATGGCCATGGACTACTCCCTGCTGGAGGACCCCAAAGTCATGGATCTGAAGGAACAGGCCCTGCGCCCCATCATTGATCTGGGGGTGCTGGACATGGTGCTGCGGGACACCGTCCCCAGCATCCTGAGCGGGCTGTTCCTCCTTGCGGGCACGGCGGTCATCGCAGCGGCGGGCTATCCTGTGCTGCTGCTGGCCCTTCTGGCCATGGCGGGAATCAATCTGCATTTCGTGAACAGGACGAGGCAGACCAAGAACGAGACCTATCGGTTCATCCTGCCCGTGGAGCGGAAGATAGCCGCATACAACGGGATCACTGCTGACTTCTCCCTCGGGAAGGATGTCCGCATCTATGACATGGGGGGCATCATCATGGACAAGATCCGCCACCTGAACCGGACGGACCTGAAGGCCGTGTCCGTGCAGTTCGGCCGGATCAGCCGGGGTGCGGGTCTGTCCTCTCTGCTGTCCCAGCTGCAGCTGTTCATGATCTACGGGCTGCTGGCGGTCTGGGCCATGCAGGGGCGGCTGGGGATCGCAGAGTACGCCTTCTATACGGGGATATTCCTGAATCTGGGGACGGCCCTCTTCCGCATCAGTGACAAGCTGTCTGATCTTTTTTATACAGGGAAGATATTCTCGGCTTTCCGGGAGTTCGAGGCGCTCTCCATGGGGGAGGGCGGGGAGGGAAGATCCTCCGGGGGCGCTCCCAGAGTGGAGGTCCGAAACGTCTCCTTCTCCTATCCGGGGGGCGGCGGGCCCGTGCTGAAGGATATTTCACTGACCATCCGGGAGGGGGAGCGGGTGGCCGTCGTGGGGCGCAACGGCGCAGGGAAGACCACGCTGGTGAAGCTGCTCTGCGGGCTCTACCGGCCCGACGGGGGGAGGATCCTGTTCGACGGGAAGGAAGTGGCCAGCATGGAGGGGCACAGTGCGGCCGTGTTTCAGGACTTCCGGCTCTTCGCCTATACCCTTTATGACAATGTGGTGATGGGCCGGGAGGAGGAAGCGGATCTTGCACAGCTCTTTCGGCGCGTGGGCCTTCAGGAGACGGTGGAGGGCCTGCCGAAGGGAGAGCATAGCTACCTCTATAAGCTCTTTGAGCCGGACGGGGTGGAGCTGTCCGGCGGGAACGGGCAGCGGCTGGCCATTGCCCGGGCGCTGTACAGGGATGCGCCCATGCTGCTGCTGGACGAGCCCACGGCTGCGCTGGATCCGGTCTCTGAGGAGGAGATATTTCGGTGCTTCCGGGAGATCAGCAGGGGGAAGACGTCGGTGATGATCTCCCACAGGCTTTCGGCCACCCGGCTCTGTGACCGGATCCTTGTGCTGCAGGACGGGCGCATCGTGGAGAACGGGAGCCATGAGGAGCTGATGGGTCTGGAGAATGGCATCTACCGGAACATGTTCGAGACCCAGGCCCAGTATTATCGGGAACAGCAGGAGAAGGACAAAATGCAAAAGCCGAAATAGGCAGGACGCAATAAGAAAGATAAAACAGGCAGGCCAGAACAGGCAGGACGCAATAAGAAAGATAAAACAGGCAGGCCAGAACAGGCAGGACGAAACAAGAAAGTCAAAATAAGAAAGGTAATATTGCCAAGAGGAAATAAAAAGGGAAAGAAATACGGACAAGATAAATCAGGAAAGACAAAATAGGGCGGAAAGTCAGGAAGGAGAATCAGCGATGGCATCATGGATGGTACATTTACGGGTGGCGGACAGACTGTTGGACTGCTTTGAGGGCATCACGCCCACAGAGTTCGTTGTGGGAAACATCGCCCCGGACAGCGGGCTGCCAAACAAGGACTGGACAGCGTATGTCCCGGACAAAAACGCTTCTCATTTTCAGGTTCAGAACCCGGACGGGACGACGGAGATTCGGGTCGAAGACTTTGTGAACCGATATTTTACGCCGGCGCTGCGGCAGGGGTATACAAGGGAACAGTACTCCTTTTTTCTGGGATATCTGACCCATCTGCTCACGGACGTGGAATGGGTTCGGCGGATCTACCGCCCCTGCAGGGAAAAGCATAGTCAGGAGCAGCAGGACAGGCATAAGCTGCTGTGGGCCATGAAGGCGGACTGGTATGATCTGGATTTTCTTTATTTCAAGAAGCATCCTGATTTCAGGGCGTTCCATATCTATGAAAATGCGCAGGGCTTTGTGAACTCCTATATGGACATTTTCGCAGAGGATGCCTTCGATAGGCGCAGAGAGGACATCACAGGCTTTTACAGGGGGGGAAGAGACAATCTGGAGCGGGAGTATCCCTATCTCACAGAAGGGGAGGCGGATGCCTTCGTTGAGGAGGTCTCGGGGGAGCTGGAAGGGCTTCAGGTCGGGTCATGAGGTGTTGGCCAGCGTGTCCCTGCTGAGGGCTGGGATGTGGCAGCAAAGCCATGGCTGGCCATAGAGGAGCCTAGGAGCGGAGCGCAGAAGACAGCCTCGAGGAATGACACAATATGCCATGATAAAAGTTCTCCTTATGCCCCTTTCGCACATTCGTGTCACGGATACGTCGGAGCATCCGCCCTCCATTACACATAGGCTCACAGGGCATTGAAGGGCATGACATCCTTCTGGAGAACCTGCCTCCATGCAATAAAAAGCATCATGATGCTCAGGCTTCCCGTGCCCCATGAGTACTCCAGCAGACCGAAAACGGCAGGGATCAATATGAAAAACAATGCTGCCGTGTCTGCCATGGGGGCATCCCTCTTCAGCCGCCTTCGGCAGATGACGCAGCTCCATACAATTAGGGCCATCAGCAGTATGATCACCGGAATTCCAAAGTCCGTGCCATATTGCAGAAAAATGTTGTGGGCATGTCCGATCCAATAATAACGGGTGAGCTGAAAGCC
>CANOFQ010000244.1 GCA_947565325.1 uncultured bacterium | reverse complement strand
TCTTAATTCCATGAATCAATATTCATGGAATTAAGATGTACAGATATGTCTGAAAAGCAATACCTTCCGGCACACATATTTTCAGACATATCTGTACATCTTAATTCCATGAATATTGATTCCATGAATCTATTTGATCTTGATCTGCTTGATCTGCATTGATCTGCTTGATCTGCTTGATCTGCATTGAATGCTATTGAAATCATTGTATATAAAAGATACACTATATTTATTATACGTGTACTTACAAAAAGGAGGCAATTATGCTGTATCCCGTACTGACCGAATCAAGAGGACTGATAGACCTGAGCGGTATCTGGAGCTTCAGGCTGGACAACGGAAAGGGCTTTGATGAAAAATGGTATGAACATCCTCTGGAGCATGCCATGACCATGGCAGTTCCATCCTCCTACAATGATCTGAAAGAGGGGGAAGACTTCCGGGATCACTATGGCTGGGCCTTTTATCAGCGCACCGTAAGCGTCCCCTCCTATATGACAGATCAGAGGATCCTGCTGCGTATGGCCGCCGTCACCCATACGGCAAAGGTATATCTGAACGGAAAACTGATCTGCGAACACAAGGGCGGTTTTCTGCCCTTTGAAGTACAGATCAACGATTTTCTGACGGAAGGGGAAAACCTGCTCACCGTTGCCGTGGACAACCGCATCGACCATTCCACTCTGCCCGTGGGAAACGAAAACGGCGGCGGACTTCTGGGCGGCGGCTTCTTTCCCTCCAAAGGCGGCAAAAAGCGCAACAACCCTAATTTCGACTTTTTCAACTACTGCGGCATTACACGTCCAGTGAAGCTCTACACCACGCCTGAGAATTATATCAGGGACATTTCCCTCAGCTGCTCTTGTTCCGAGACAGACTCCTCTATGGCAAGTGTTCCTTCAGTCACATCTTCTATCAGAAGTTCATCCGATCAGGATGCTTCAGATAAACATTCCGATTTGAAAGATGTTCTCTCACAGAAAAAAATCTCAGACCAAGGAGAATGCCATGCTTCAAAAGACTGCTTCTGTGCAAAGGAAAACGCCGGTTTGACCACTGGTACCGCCAAAATCAATTATGAGATCGAAGCTGTAGGCAGCGGGCAGCTGACCATAGAGATCCGCAGCCGCAGCGGCGAGCTGGTTGCAAGAGACAGTCGTCGTGCTGATCTGGCAGCTGGAAACAGTCGTCGTGCCGAGCCAGCTGCAAAAGACAGTCATCCTGCCGACTGCGACAGTTCCGATTTTTCTCAGGATAATATTTCGGAGAACGATTCCGCCGAAGGTAATGACACCACAAAAATCTTCAAGGGCAGCCTCACCATCGAGAACCCTATCCTCTGGCAGCCCCTGAAGCCCTATCTCTATCAGGTCACCGTAAGATTCGGGGACGATGTTTACCATATGGATTACGGCATCCGCACCGTGAAGGTGGAGGGCGGAAAATTTCTCATTAACGGAAAGCCCTTTTATTTCAAGGGCTACGGCAAGCACGAGGACACCTTCCCCGCAGGCCGGGGCCTGAACCTGCCCATGAACGTGAAGGACATCAGTCTGATGAAATGGCAGGGAGCCAACAGCTTCCGCACCAGCCACTACCCTTACAGCGAGGAAATGATGCGGCTCTGCGATCAGGAGGGAATCGTTGTGATCGACGAGACCCCTGCCGTAGGCGTACACCTGAACTTCGGGGGCGGCGCAAATTTCATAGACGGAAAGAAGGCAGAAACCTTCGACCCCATAGAGAAGGGCGGGATCCGCACTTTCGAGCATCATAAGGAAGTGATCCGGGACATGATCGCCAGAGACAAGAATCACGCCTGCGTGGTTATGTGGAGCATCGCCAACGAGGCGGACACCAGCGGCAAAGGAGCCTATGAATATTTCAAGCCTCTCTTTGATCTGGCCAGAGCCTCTGATCCCCAGAGGCGGCCCTGCACCATGGTCAGTGTCCAGATGGCCAATTACAAGGATGACTGCACTCTGAGGCTCAGCGACGTCTTCTGCCTGAACCGCTATTACGGCTGGTACGCCTGCGGCGGCGACCTGCAGACAGCAGAGGAAATCTGCAGGGAAGAAATGGAATTCTGGAATGCGCAGGGCAAGCCCTTTCTGTTCACCGAATATGGGGCGGACACTGTCAGCGGACTCCACGACACCACTCCGGTCATGTGGACCGAAGAGTATCAGGTGGCATACTATGAAGCAAATCACAGGGTGGTGGATTCCATGGAGAATTTCGTAGGCGAGCAGGTCTGGAACTTTGCGGATTTTGCCACCAGCCAGGGCCTGATGCGGGTACAGGGCAACAAGAAAGGAATATTTACCCGTGACCGTCGGCCCAAGCTGGCAGCCCACTACTTCCGGGAGCGCTGGTCCCACATCCCGGACTTTGGATACAAAGAACAGAACTGACCACACCATCCCGATTTTCTGTTACAAAAACAGCGCTGTTTCCGACACCCCGGTCTTTCGGTGCGGAAACAGCGCCGCTGCTGTCCTTTCTATTTTTATAGGTCACTGTCCATCCAGCGCAGGGCATCCGCAGCTTTCTCATTGCCCTGCTGTGCCGCTATCTTATACCACTTTATGGCCTCCTCCTTGTTCTGAGGCACTCCGGGGTACTGTCCCGTCTCGAACATACGGCCTACATTGAACTGAGCCTGCGCATTCCCGCCCTGAGCCGCATTGTAATATAGCTTCACGGCGTTCACGATATCCTGCCTTACGCCCTGCCCCGTCTCGAAGCAGTAGCCCAGTGTGAACATGGCGTCTGCGTCTCCCTGCTGAACCGCCTTAAGGCACCACTGGACGGCCTTCACGCTGTCCTGCTTCACGCCCTCCCCGTTCAGATAGGAAAGTCCCAGCATATACTGGGCATGGGCATGACCCTGTTCTGCTGCCTTGGCATACCACATGACAGCTTTCATGTCATCCTGATCCACACCGGAGCCTGAGCCGTAGCAAATACCTAAACTGTACTGGCCCTCAACATTCCCCTGCTCCGCTGCCCTCGTATACCATTCTGCGGCTTTCACTGCATTCTTCTCTACGCCCAGACCGTTGTCATAAAAGAAACCGATATTATATTGGGCTTCCGCATCTCCCTGCTCCGCTGCTTTCTCATACCAACTGGCGGCCTTAGCGTAATCCTGCCCCACGCCTGCTCCCTGCTTATAATACAGCGCCAGCATATACTGGGCATTCACATGGCCCTGCTCCGCAGCCTTCTCATACCACTGGGCGGCCTTGGCATAATTCTGCTTCACGCCCTCTCCCGTCTCATAATAATGCCCCATGGAAAACTGGGAATCGGCATGACCCTGCTGGGCAGCCTTTTCATACCACTTCAGGGCCTTTTTGACATTCGCCACTACGGCGATGCCCTGCTCATGGAACCACCCCATTTTATACTGGGCATCCACATCTCCCTGTTCGGCAGCGGCCCGGTACCACTTTGCGGCCTTTGTATCATCCTGCTCCACTCCCCGGCCCAGCTCGTAGCACTGTCCCAGACTGCACTGGGCATCCGAATCGCCCTGCTCGGCTCCCAGTGCATACCATTCCACCGCCTTGGCATAATCCTGCTCCACGCTGCGGCCGTGCTCATAAAACCAGCCTATACAGAACTGTGCCTCTCCGTGGCCCTGTCTTGCCGCCCTTTCATACCATATTGCAGCTTTGTCGTAATCCTGCTCCGTCCCCTGACCTCTGTCATAGCATTTTGCCAGATTATACTGTGCCTTGGCATAACCCTGCTCTGCAGCTTTTTTGTACCACATTGCAGCCTTGTTATAGTCCTGTTCTACGCCTTCTCCCTCGTCATAGCAGTAGCCCAGATTATACTGAGCCGCCGCATGGTTCTGCGCCGCCGCCTTCCTGTACCATTTCACAGCCTCTTTTTCATTTTGTTCCGTTCCGATTCCAAAATGATAGTTAAAACCTACTTCATTCTGGGCATCCGCATTTCCCTGCTCTGCCGACCTCTTATACCAGATCAAGGACAATACATCATTTTTTTCTTTCCCTCTGCCAAGCTCGTAGCACACCCCAAGACTGTATTGGGCATCCGCATTTCCCTTCTGTGCCGCAAGCTCAATATATCCTGCGCCCTTTTCCGGATCCTTTTCTACGCCCTCCCCGTTGATATAGCAGAGCCCCAGATTATACAGACTGTAATCATCCCCCTGCCGGGCCGCCCTCTTATACCATTTCACAGCCTTTTTCTTATCCTGCTCCACGCCTCTTCCCAGACTATAGCACAGCCCAAGACCGCACTGGGCATTGGGATGTCCCTGACGGGCGGCGATCCTATACCAGCGGAAGGCCTTGTCAAAATCCTTTTCTACGCCCATTCCAAAATAATAACAGTTCCCCAGATTCCGCTGGGCATCCACGTCTCCGCCCGCCGCAGACTTTTTATACCAGTAGACGGCCCGCTCTTTGTCAAGCTCTACACCCTCTCCATAATCATAACAATATCCCAGACTGCGCTGTGCGGCTGCATTGCCCTGCGCTGCCGCCTTCCGGTACCATGCCACGGCCACAGCATAATTCATTTCTACATATACGCCCCGCTTATAAAAGTCTCCCAGCCGATCCGCAGCAGCAGCCTCTTCGGACTGTGCCATTCTCCTTACATTCTCCGGCCCCTTCATGGCCAGATCCATGATGAAGGCCAGATCCTCCTCTGAAAGCTGATCCTCCGGCGGAATCCCGTCATAGGGATCCTTTCCCAGAAGCTCCTCGTCAATCACTTCCTCATCTGTCATTTCTTCGTCCGGCAGATCATCCTCATCCAGATCATTTTCCGCAATCTCATCATCGGCCCATTCGTCCTCCGACAGTTCATTCTCCACGGCCTCATCATCGATCCATTCGTCCTCCGCCGATTCTCCCTTCACCAGTTCATCCCCTATCAACTCTTCAGCCATCATGCTTTCCTCCGCCATTTTATTGTCTGTCAATTTATTTTTCATTATTTCTATATTCGTAAGCGCAGACATTCACCGCACTTTGTCCCATATTACAGCAACCCTCACTGATTATACATTCTTTTCGCAAATGCTACAAGCTGCAATTGTATCTTGTCATCTGACCCTATATCCAACCCTGTCCGATCCCGTTTGCGTCATTTACCCGATGGCTGAAATCTCCTCGTATATCTGCTGCATCTCCAGATCGGCCCGAAAGGTATCCTCCGCTATATTGGTTAGCCGCTGTCTCGTGGAATCAGAAACCATCGACTGGGATTTGTACCGCAGCTGATGCTCCAGACTGGCCCAGAAATCCATTGCTATGGTGCGCATCTGAATCTCCACGGGAATGATCTGCTTTTCTGAGGACAGAAAACTTGGAAAACAATGGCTGTCCGCAAAGAGATCGTGCGGAACACGAA
>CANOFQ010000243.1 GCA_947565325.1 uncultured bacterium | reverse complement strand
TCTTCCGACGGTTTGCCTGCCACATAATCCAAGAACGCCCTTAATTCCTTACTTACCATTCCATTATATT
Source organism: uncultured bacterium (assembly GCA_947565325.1). Taxonomy (GTDB): domain Bacteria; phylum Bacillota; class Clostridia; order Lachnospirales; family Lachnospiraceae; genus Acetatifactor. The sequence continues at coordinate 5,356 of CANOFQ010000243.1, read as the reverse complement.
TATACCTTTGAGAATGTCTGTCAAGAAGATTCAGAGGTTATGTTGAATGACGGGGCAAAAAAGGTTTTCCTGAATGCGGATGGAAAGAATGGAATGGTAAGTAAGGAATTAAAGGCGTTCTTGGATTATGTGGCAGGCAAACCGTCGGAAGATATGTTCGTGAAGAAACTGAAATGCGCTGTGGAGAAGGCAAAGCAGAATCGGGAATGGAGGCATGAGTATATGACATTGTTGATGCGGGATAGGGAAAATCAAAAGATCGGCAAGGAGATCGGCAAGGAGATCGGCAAGGAGATCGGTAAGATTTTTGGTGCAGTTTCAATGGGAAAGGATTTAGGGCTTTCAGATGAAGAAATCATGACGAGACTGCGGACGAAATTCGGTTTAACAGAAGAGCAGGCGAAAGCATATTTAGACGAAGCAGAATAAGGGATGCTATGGAGAGGCGCTTCGTGCATATGGGCGGATCGGAGATCGATTTGAAAGGGAGTGACAAGGGCCATGAAGCTGAAGGTTGCCGTCTGTGACGACGATGCCGTCCAGAGAGGGTATCTTGGCGAGATAGCGGCGGCGTGGGCCAAGAGGGAAAGCCATCTGCTGGAGCTGAGACAATATGGGAGGGCGGAGGATTTTCTCTTTGATTATTCTGAGGAGAAGGACTTCGACCTTCTTCTTCTGGATGTTGAAATGCCCGGAATGAACGGCGTTGAGCTGGCAAAAAGGGTAAGGCTGGACAGCTCTGTCATACAGATCATCTTCATCACGGGGTATTATGAATATTTCGGGGACGGCTTCGACGTGTCGGCCCTGCATTATCTGCTGAAGCCCGTGGACGAAAAAAAGCTCTGTCCGGTGCTGGACAGGGCGGCGGGGAATCTTTCCCACCGTCAGAGAACCGTGCTGGTGGCTCATGGGGAAGGCAGCGTGAAGGTGGCGCTGTCGGATATTGTCTACGTGGAGGCCGAAAACGTGTATGTGGCGGTACATACTATGGAAGAAAAATATAGGATGCGCATGGCGCTGGGAAAATTCGCCCAGCTGCTGGACGAGACCTTTTTCAAGGTGCATCGTTCCTTTCTTGTGAACCTGAACCATGTGGTGGGCATCACCCGCACGGAGGTGACCATGGCCAATGGGGACAGGGTTCCCCTGAGCAGAGGAATGTACGGGGAGGTTCATGCCGCACTGATCAGGTATCTGTAAAAACGGAAGGTTCGCGGAGCCGGGGACGGGCCCGGAGGTAGGAAGATGAGATGGATTCATAGGCTGGCCGACAGAATGGTTCAGAAAAGAGTCGCCTTTTTCGAGGAGGAGCTTCTGCAGAAATATTATGCGGAGGTGGAAAATATGTATGGGAAGATGCGGGGCTGGCGGCATGATTATAGGCATCATATCCAGACCATGAAGGTGCATGCGGCAAAAGGCGAGATGGAAGAAATACAGAAGTATCTGGATATGCTGGACGATGACCTGACCAATGTGGAGACCGTGGTCAAGACAGGGAACCGGATAGCGGACGCCGTTCTGAACAGCAAGCTGTCCCTTGCCGGGGAGCGGCAGATTCAGGTGAAGGCGAAGGCGGAGATTCCCGTCCTGCTGTCCGTGCCGGAGCTGGATCTGTGCATCATCATAGGGAATCTGCTGGACAATGCCATGGAGGCCTGCATGGAGCTTCCGCCGGAGAGACGGCTGATCCGCATCTACATGGAAATGAAGGGAAATTATCTCTATATTGCCCTGACCAATACTGCGGGCGGCGAGAAAAAGAAGAATTTCGCCACAACCAAGGGGGCCGGGCACGGTCTGGGGCTTCTGCGGGTGGACGAGGTGGTGAAAAAGCATGGGGGCTATATTACCAGAGCGTCGGAGGCGGAGGCCTTCTCTACGGAGGTGCTGCTGCCCCAGCGGAGCTGTGGATGAAGGATTTCCGGGAGAAGGGCTTCCGAGAGACAGAGGAGGCCTATAAGTGAAAGGCGGGGCCGGGCCTGCCGGCAGCCGGAAAGGACTCAGAGTGCAATTGGCATCAAATTTTCTACATTTGATATCAAATTGCGCTTTTTTTATTGCCTCGTGGTATGATAGCCTCAGTGAGGACGCAGAAAGCCGGGAGGCCAAATACGCCGGAGAAAAGGCTGAAAGGGCGTAAAAACCCAGGAAAACACCGGGGGACAACGAGAACCCGGAAGGCTGAAATCCAGAGGACGGTAAGAACCTGAACGGCTGAAGCCCCAAGGGCGACAAAAAGCCCAGAGGCTGAAGCCCGGAGGGCTACGAGAACCCAGAAGGCTGAAGCCCGGAGGGCAACGAGAACCCAGAGGCTGAAGCCCAGAAGGGAAAAGGAACCTGAAGAGGCAGAGAAATGCCGGAAATGCCGGAAGGGCCGGGGCAGCGTCGAAAGAAGGAGATCAGGAGGCGGAAGGATGCTCAAGAAAAAAGAACAAAAGGAAGATAAAAAAGAAGAAAAAAGAAAGAAAAAAGAAGAGAAATTAAAAAAAGAAAAAAAGCCCCGATATTCCCGGTTAGGCTGTCTGATATGGGCGACCCGGAAGCTGTGGCGGATAGATCGGTGGTTCGTGTTTTTCATCTTTGCGCTGGTGGCGCCCAGAGTGCTGCTGCCTCTTGTGGACGGATATTTTCCCAAGGAGCTGATCGACCGGCTGGGAGCGGGGGCGGAGTTCGGGGAGCTGGCAGTTCTGTGCGGACTTTTTATGCTGACGGATTTTTTGCTGCGGAGGCTGTGGGATTTCATTTCCGCCAGATGTGAAACATGGCATTACTATCCCACGCTTCTCTATCAAGGTGAAATGGATGCCAGAGAAGCCTATGAGATGGATTATGAGAATACCCTGAAGCAGGATTTTAAGGAAATCAGGGGTTACGCATGGGGGGATGCCTGCAGGGGGAACTGTGCGCTGGAGTTTTTCTGGAAAGATCTGTCAGACGGAGTTTTCCATCTGACGGGCATTGTCACGTATGCCTCCCTGCTGACGGTTCTGAATCCCGCCCTGCTGGCGGTGGTGGCGCTGGCCTCCGCGGCCTCCTATTTTACGGCCCGCTGGCAGCCCGTGTATTATGAGAAGAATAAGCGCCGGTGGGAAAAGGAGGGCCGGAAAAGGGATTATCTGAAAAGCCTTTCGGGGAATTTCTCACTGGCCAAGGACATCAAGCTCTATGGGCTGGAGGACTGGCTGGACAAGATGATGCGGGACTATCAGGCCTATATCCTGATGTGGAACAAACGCTGCAGCCTCCGGGGCTTCTTTGCCAGCCTGCTGGCGGGGGCCATGACGCTGGTGCAGAACGGGGCCGCTTATTTCGTCCTGATCGGAACCCTGCTGGGAGGCGGGATCACGGTGGGTGAATTTGTCTTTTTCTTTAACCTGCTTCTGAGCCTGGGCGGCTTTTTTCAGGATATCATCGGGGACGTGGCAAAGCTGAACACCCGGGCGGATAAAATCGGATATTATCGGGCCTTCTTTGACTATCCAAACAAATTCAATCATGGGAAGGGCTGCCAGCTACCCGGGAAGGCGGCTTCCATAGAGCTGAGGGATGTGTGGTACCGCTATGACGGCGCACAGGAGGATACTCTGAAGGGAGTCAATCTGACGATAAGGGAGGGGGAAAAGCTGGCTCTGGTGGGTATGAACGGGGCAGGGAAAACCACTCTGATCAAGCTGATCTGCGGTATGCTGTCCCCCTCCAGAGGCGAGATCCTTGTGGACGGGAAAAGGATTCAGGAATACAACATAGAGGAATATTATTCCCTCGTATCCGCCGTGTTCCAGCAGATCTGTCCCGTCGCCTTCACGCTGTTCGAGTTCGTGGCCAGTGCGGATCTGGAGCGCCCCGGTGCCAGAGAGGACGCAGTGTCCGCCATGAAGGCGGCAGGTATTTATGACAAGGTGGCAAGTCTCCCCAATGGCATGGACACCCATCTGATGAAGGGTGTTTACGATGACGGAGTCGACCTTTCGGGAGGCGAGATGCAGAAGCTGGTGCTTGCCCGGGCCATATACAAGGACGGCGTCATTCTGGTGCTGGACGAGCCTACTGCGGCGCTGGATCCGATAGCGGAAAATAGGCTGTATCTGCAGTACAGAGAGCTGACGAGAGAAAAGACCTCCATCTATATCTCCCATCGCTTCGCCTCCACCCGTTTCTGCGACCGCATCGTGCTGCTGGAGGACGGGGTCATAACAGAGGAGGGCAGCCATGAGGAGCTGATGGGCCGGAACGGAAGATATGCCTATATGTTCGGCGTCCAGAGCAAATATTACAAGGAAGGCGGATGTGAGGCGACAGTGGGAGGTGAGGTTCAGTGAAAGAGGACAGAGGCATGAAAGAGAACAGTGCCGCAAAAGAAGGCGGTGCTATGAAAGTGGATCGCAGTGCAGAAAAGGACAGCGCCATGAAAGCGGGCAGCTCTGCGAAAAAGAATCGCAGCACAGAAAGGAACAGCGCCACGAAAGCGGGCAGTGTCATGAAAAGGGATCGAGGCGCAGAGAAGAACGGAGCCATGAAAGAGAACAGCACCACAAAAGCGGGAGGCGCCGAGAGGGAGAACGAGGGCATGAAAAACAGCAAGGGCACGAGAAAGGACAGAAGCCTGAAAAGGGCGCTGCGGATGTACCATAGCTATAATCCGAAATATTTTCCGCTGTGTCTGCTGCAGACGATTTTTAAGAACGCTTCCTTCTATTTCAATCTATGGATTTCGGCGGAGATCGTGACGGCTCTGTACGAGGGGAGGGAGAGGCAGGAGCTGTACCTTCTGGTAATAGCCGGGCTGCTGATAGCCTTTCTCGTCCGCATCATGGCCGCCGGGCTGGACAGGGCGGTGGGGACGGCCCTTGAAATTTTGGAAAACAATGAGGCGGCCGCCTTTAACCGCAAGACGCTTTCTCTTGACTATGACAAGATAGAGAATCCGGCAATCCGGCAGCTTCGTAGGAAGATCGATGAAAACAAAAGCATTAATTATTATGGAGTAGTCAACATGAGGAACAGCGTGCTGAAGCTGATGCATGATGTAGTGAATCTGGCGTTTTCCGCAGTGCTGTTCTCAGAGATGGTCATTCGGATAGCGTCCGTCCCCTTTCAGGGGCTGGGCCTGATTCTGATCCTCCTGCTCTGCGTCTTCGAGGCGCTGCACATCCTTTCTCAGTCCCGGGCGGCTGAAAAGATCGCTGTGGAATGGGATCGTATCGGAAACCTGATGCTGCAGGAGAACCGGATTACACAAGGATATGATCTGGACGGGATGGACAGCCGGATCTATCGCCAGCAGAGCTTGCTGAACGAGTATTACAAAAAGATGACAGACGACCATAAAAGAGCTTTTTCCGATGTTCCC
>CANOFQ010000242.1 GCA_947565325.1 uncultured bacterium | reverse complement strand
TTCGCACGTCCAGACTTTCGCCGGCCATAACCGGGCCTCCTCCTGCAATCGTGCGAATTGATTCAGAGTCCCAAGATGTAAGCTGAAAACAGATTTTCTCATCTGCAGCACCGAAGTGCCCCGGCCCCCTATAGAGTGATAGGGCACTCTGCTTTCGCTTCACTTGTTAAATATATCGGAAAGATCCGCCACAACTTTAGAGTTTCCTGCAAATTTGCTCACGCAATCGCTGAAGTTCTTCATCCCCCGGCAGCAGCGCCTGCAGCTGCTCCACTACGCTCAGCGCCGCCTGATACTGTCCGGCCTGTACCATGGCATAGATCTGCGCCTTGACCTGCCTGCCCAGAGCCTGCAGCTCCACGGCAGCCTTGGCCGATTCCCGTTTCCGCTCTTCCTCCTGCCGGTCTATCCGGTCTTCCAGCCACTTGATGCACCGCTTCATAATGCCCGCAAAGCCCGGCAGCAGATCCTTGATTTCCCTGACGGTTCCCACCGCCTCGGCATACCGGCCTTCCTCTGCCTGCTCCAGCAGGGCCAGAACGGCATAGGCCCCTCTGTCTTCCTCCGGCAGGAGATCCGGCATCCCACGGATGATCTCGGTTCTGTAGATCCTTTCGCACAAGGCCGTCCTGCAGGAGGCGAATTCCCTCAGTCCCTTGAATATCTTGTCCATTCGGCTCTCGCCAGCTGTGCCATCTGCCGCTCTCACAGAGCTCTCAGACTTGGCTGCGCCCTCGGAAGCCGTTGATGCCCTCAGCTTAGCTGCGCCGCCAAACCTTTCTATTCCCGAAATCCTTCTCCTCATCGCCGCCTCGCCGTCGGCAAGGCTGGCGCCCCGAACCGCCCTCCATGCAAGTATACGGATATCGTCCGGCTCCAGCGTCTCCTCAAGCCTTTCTGTCCACCACAAGGAGCCTTCCCAGCCCTGTCTGCCCAAATATGCCCTGATGCCCTTCTCCCAGCGCCGAAAGGGAATTCCTTCTATGACACGCCTATTGTCACCTCCCAAGAGCCTTAAGGCTTCCGGCAGGTCATAGGCTTCCATCCAAGGCAGGCTTTCCTCCATGGCGCTCCATATCTCACCTGCGATGTGCTCCACCTTCTCTGGGCCTATATTCTCTATGCCAAACGCCCCCGCCGCCAGCCTGACCAGCTTCAGAAACCAGTGCTCTGAAGCCGCATCCTTATAAACTGCCGCAATCCTGATCCTATCCTCAATGGTATCCCCTCTGCCGCAGTTTTCCATGATTACCTGCAGCACATAGTCCTTCCACTCACCATGCTCCAGAAGCGTATCGCACATCTGACGGTAATGCTCCCGCTGATTCTCCCCTGCGGCAGGCATCCGTCCATCTTCTCTCTGGACTGCTCCCTCGGCCGCTCCCTGCCCTTTCTCTCCTATGACCGCCGTTCCCCCGGCCGCTCCCTGCCTCTTCTCTCTTATGACCGCCGTTCCCTCGGCCGCTCCCTGCCTCTTCTCTCCTATGACCGCCGTTCCCCCGGCCGCTCCCTGCCCTTTCTCTCCTATGACGACCATCCGCTCCAGAATCTCCCGGATGACCTCGCTGTCCACATAGGCCTTGTTCCCCTTCCATCCTATCCCTTGGAACCACTTCCAGACAAGCTCATCGTCACCGAGACGAAGCGCCGCCCGGATGCCGTTCCCCAGTATCTGGGCCAGCCTCTGGGGATGGAAGCAGGTGGACGTGACGGGTGTGTCATATTCCATGAACGCATCTGTGTCCCGCTGAAATTCCTGATAAACATCCCAATAATATTTTGCCCGCTCCAAGCATTTTTCGTAATTCTTCTCCTCTAAATAGGCCGTGGTAAGCCGCCCTGAGATCAGCGCCTTGGCCATCCTGTCTGGCCTCCGGCTCCTCAGGTGCTGCTCCCCTCTGGATATGGCATCCTCGTAATACCCCAGCTCTATGTAGCAGTTTATCTCGTTGGCATAGAGGGAGGCCAGACAGTACTCCCCCTCTACGGGCCCTCTCTCAGCCTTGCTGATACTGTCCACGGACAGCTGCAGGGATTTCACCCTTTCGTCAATGGAATTATACTCCTGCACCAGCTGCAGGACATGCTTCATGTTCCGGGGCTGCTCCTCCAGCTCCTCCAGAAGCAGGCTGATATTCCGCAGGGCATGGAGCTCCCGGTCCTCTTTGCTCTGATAAACATAGCCATAGTGATGCACATAGGCCTTCAGCTTCTTCACAGGGCCCGGCGCTCTGTTGAAGCACTCGTGAATCTTATAAATAAATTTGATATCCGGCTCCAGCCGGATCATCCGGCTTACCAGCAGCTCCGCATACTCTGTGCCGTCAAAGCTCAGATAATTGCGCTGGGTGTAGAGCCCCACCCCATATGCCCGATATTCGCCGGTTCGGAAGAAGCGGACGATATCCGTCACATCCTCGAACCATTCGTCATCGTCCAGATAGAGGAACCATTCCCCCTTCGCCAGCTTCAGCCCTGCGTTGCGTGCCTTGGAAAAATCCCTGCACCACTGAAAACGGACGATTCTGTCCGTATACTCTTCCGCAATGCCGCGCACCTCTTCCCCGCACCCCGTGTCTACCAGAATCAGCTCCGACGGGACCTGCTCCAGCAGGGGACTCACCGAGTCCAGACACTTTCTCACCGTGTCCGGGCGATTGGAGATCAATAGAGAGACAGTCAGTACAATATGCTTATTCATGAGCAACGATTCCTTTCTGGTTCCGCTTCTTCCCCCACAGACCGACGGGAGGAAGCTTATCTCGAACCCGATACCTCAATCCAGCCCTCCGGCCACCCTGCATCTCTTCTTGTAGCAGGTAATGCCATATTTCAAGATAGTTCTCCTGCCATCCTGCCGCAGCCTTGCCACATATCCCCGGCGCTCTATCTGTGCCAGCGCCTCTGTGCAGCCCTTTTCCAGATCAGCGTCATCCGCATATTTCATCTTGAAAATCATAGGAAATTTTCCCATGTCCTTTTCACAGCAGTCTTTTTCCCTATTGATTTCCAGCCCCTCGAAGAGCCTGCCGTCGCAGCCATACTCGAAAAAGTACTGCAGCATATTCATGTTGAGAGTCTTTCCGAACCTTCTGGGGCGGGTGAAAAGGTTTACCTCCCCCAGCTGTCCAGAAGCTCTTTTATCAGTCCCGTTTTGTCCACATAATAAAAATCTTCTGTCCTGAGCTTTTCAAAATCTTCAATTCCGATTGGCAGCTTCTGCATTCTATTCATACAGCCCCCTTCCAGACCTTCTTGTGCATCAGTTTTCCTAATATCTTGTTCATAAATTCACTTTAGCATAAATCCGGTGAAAGTAAAACCTTTTGTTTCACAAAACATATACACTGATTAAATATCTCACAGCATTTAGCTCATTGCCCGAGGGAATATATAGGTTGACAAAAACAGCCGTACCCGCACTTTTTCATGCGGATACGGCTGCGCACCTCAGTAAAACCCTATATGCTATCCAGTAACCCTCAGGACCTCTTCCTTATCTTTTGCTTTTCATTCTTTATCATTATCCCTAAATTTATTTATGACTATGGACCAGAATAAGGCTCTCTCCCTTTTTTCAGATATGGTGTCCTCTATTCTCAGCAACTGCATTACCAATTCCGGCATGGTATCAAAGCGCCGCTGTATCATGCTTACAGCCTCTTGTATTTCAGGATGCAGCTTCTCTATTGTTTCTTCAAATTCATTTTGCGAAAACTCCTCCACCCTTTCAATCTGAAAATAGGGAACAGCAATTGCTTTCTCCGATAAAATTTTCAAAGCAATCACCTTTTCTTCCCTGCTCTGCGGAAACAATTCATTTTCAGAACAGAAAACCGCATCATATAACTTCTGGTAAAATATATCCTTTGTATAATTCATTTCTGCGATCCGGTCTGCCACACCACAGACCAGATCTTCAAGGACATAGGTGATCCGATTTTCATCCTGACGCTTAATTTCCCGGGGGGTCTCATCCTCTATATCCCCTATATTATACGGATATTCCAAAATCAGACTCAGTGCCTCTACCGGCTCATCACCCTTTTCAAAATATCTCGCATACAGTTCTGAATAGATATCATAAGTATTCGCTGACGCCTTCTTCAATGTATTAAGCAGACCTTCCCTATCCATATGCTCACACTCCCATCTTGTAATTGCATGACTTATCTTTTGCTGTTTTTAGAACCAGACACTTTGTTTCCTTGTCGAAAGACATTTCCCTAAATATACCGTGCACTTTCATGTTTTGCGTTCTTTCATTGTCGATTTTGAGTTTTAAATCCTGCCCATGCGCAACGACCATCTTGTCGTCCATGGATCGGAGGCAAGCGTCTAATCGCCTTTCGTCCATTCTTAGCCCATATTCCCTGATAATACCTTTAAGAAGCACATCTTTATCCTCTCCTGTCCGCATCTGCCTTGCATAGCGCACCCCTGCGTCCGTCAGTGAATAAAGACTATATTTTCCCGCTTTCTCTACCTCTATAAGCCCCAGATTCGCTGTTTTTTTAATGATTTCCGTAAGAGTGGACGCATACTTTAACTGCAGTTCCTCCACTATCTCACCATGGTTCATCACCCCCCTTACCTCTAAAAGACGAAGGATCTCTGTCAGATGCTTAATGGACGAAATGCTTTTATGAAGGCGTTTCTTGAGCCATAAGTCCATGCTCTCCTCATACACTGACTTTTCAATTGTCTCCAAAGTACCGATCCATGCCCCGCACCTTACCAGTGCCACCCACAGTCTCTTCCTCACAATGGAATCTGCCCAGAAATTAAGAATATTTCTGCTCATCAAAATCAACTGCTCCAATGCACTGCCATCTTTTCCATGCCAATTACTAATCAGTTTCCTCTGAGTCTCGTTTGCATAATCAATAACCACTTCGTAGTTTTTTGCTGCAAGCTCCTGCGCAATGTCGATACCTGACTGAAATACTGTTGCATTCTTCATATAACTCCCTCCCCTATGTATTATATTTTCAGGTCAGAATATGCCGAATCGGTTGGTATGACTCTGCTGCCTCTTTTGTATATACCACTTTCAAAGGAAAATCTACCGTAAACAGACAGCCCCTGCTGCCCTCACATGAGAACGAGCAGTTACAATTATTCCCCATTTTATATATCTCATTCGATCCAATCAGACTGCATCCCCCGATAACCTTGGGCGAATAAGCTACTGCCCCACAGCAGTCACCCCAGAGCACACTGGTTCCATATGGGAAAAAAGAACCCAATTTGCTGACAAAATCTCTCTCTCCATGTGAAAAAGAGGGCACTATTATAAAAGTGGCACCTAACTGCCCACATATGAAATCCGAATCAAAGCCATCTAAAAATTCTGCACAGATAGAAACCACAATTCTATGGATGCCATACATATGCAGCAGATATAATTCCTTAACCTTCTCACTTTGAAGCCCTTCTACT
>CANOFQ010000241.1 GCA_947565325.1 uncultured bacterium | reverse complement strand
TCTTCAGAGCGGCCAGAGCCTCGTCGGGCAGCTTGTCATAGCCTTCCTTCTTGGTGGCGAAGCCTTCCACTGCATCCACACGGTTCTGCATAGCGTTCTGCAGCGCCTTCACGTACTCGCCGTCACCAAGGTCAGGCGTGAAGCCTTCCCAGTCCATGATCTCGATATCCTCGAAGGGACCCCACTGCTTGAAGGATGCCCTCTTCTCCACGATGGTCTCAAGGATGCCAAGGGTGTCTGCGGGCTTCACCTTCTTGCCCATGAAGTCGCCGGTGTTGATGATATAGCAGTCAACATTCTTCTCGTCCACCAGCTTCTTGAACTTCTCATAGTCGTTCACCAGAGGATAGGTCCTGAAAGGATTCGCATAGGGAACGATGCGGAGCGCATTCATGTCGGTGCCTGCCGCCACTCTCTCTGCAGTGGAGGTCTTGGTAGCCAGCGTAGCGCCCATGACGGATGCCAGTGCGGCTCCCTTCAGCTTCACTACGGGAGGAATGGTGGGATCCTTCATGATCCAGAAGATGGCGTTCACGGGAGCGTCGATCTTATCCACCCTGTTTGGAGACCACAGCTTGGACTTGATAGCCCGGCCGTTGCCGTTCCGGATATCCTCTGTGACAAGCTGAACCTTTCCGTCCTCGTCCAGAGTCGCAGAGCAGTTCTGTGCGGTAAGCAGATACTTATTGTCAGGGCAGCCCGTAGGATAATCTGCCGTCTTATCGAAATAGGTAGGCTCCAGCGCCACGGAAGAGCAGGTGTCCGTATTGATGATGAATGCATCGTCATGCAGCACCTTGATCTCGTATTTGCCGCCATGCTTGGCATGGGTCAGGGTGGACTTTCCGGATCCGGACAGGCCGTACACGGAAGCCACGAACTTGCTGCCGTCGGCAAGCAGGTATTCCTTCTGTCCGCCGTGGCAGGAAGCGTAGCCGTTCCTGTTGGCCATTGCCCATGCCATGGTCAGGGTTCCCTTCTTATGCTCTCCGAAATACTTCATGCCCAGAATCGCGGCACAGTTCTGATCCGTGTCGAAATAGCAAAGCGTCAGGTCGTCACTGAGACAGCTGTAGTCAACATCGGGGCTGGGCGTAGGCGCCCACTGAGGATTGGAGAAGATATAGATATCCGGCTCCTTGCCTCCGCCGATGGGCTGGGACTTCTTATACATCTCAACGTACTTGTCAGACATATACTGGAAATTCAGCATCCAGTTGTACAGCAGATTCTCCTCCCCTTCAGGAATCAGCAGATGGGCCTTCGCCATGAACTCAGGGTCAAGGCCGATGTAGCACTCCGCATGATAGAGGGTCTGCCAGCGGGTCTTGTAGATGGCGTCCATGACCACCTTGTCAAGCTTGGCGGCGTCCACGCCGGGCTCACCCTTGATGCGGCGGGCCTGCGCATAACGGCCGGTCACAGCGCCGTCGTTGAACAGCAGCACCTTGGCGTCTCTCTCCAGACCGATCTCCTCAGCCCTATACACAGGCATATCGGTAACGATGGTTCCGGGAGAATTCTTTGCAAGCTCATAGGCCTCCTTCAGGGTGTTCACCTTTACTACGTTATTTCCGTAGAAAGCGCCCTCGATAATGGACCGAGTCTTGCTGAAGCCGGGCTTCCCGGCACCGATCTCTGAAATCGGATAATACGCTTTTGTCGACATATAAACATCCTCCTTAATTTGTGTGTTCTGGGCGGTTCCATCTTCTGGAAAGCCACCATGTCCTATCTATTATCTCAAAACCGCCTGAAAATGTCAATAAAGCTTATAGATTTTATAGTGATTTAACATTTAGGCGTTGACACCTGTCGGATACCCCGGACATTATTCTTCCATCAGCACACCCTTCCAGACAGCTCTTTTCCCGTCATGGCATCCCGTCTGGGCAGAGCCACAGACTCTCCCTGCATGGCTGTTCCCGCCCCGGCAGGGTCACAGGCTCTCCTGCATGATCACCTCTCGCTTCAGCAGGATCGTGCAGTCCTCCTTCGTCTCCCTCCGGAGCCATTCCCGCTCCTCCTCGTTCAGGAAGGGCGACACCCTTGCGTACACCTCCCTCTGATAGCCGTACAGAAGGGCTCTCTGGGTCTCCGTAAGGTACTTTTCATCGATGGCCTCCATGTCGATTGGCACCCATGTGAGGGTCTTGAAATGCATGAACTGGCCATATTCGTTCTTTACGTCATTTTCTGCTACCATCACGTTCTCGATGCGTATGCCGTGGCTTCCCTCGATGTAGACACCGGGCTCGTTGGTCACGTTCATGCCCGCTTCCAAGACTGTCTCGTCGCCGCCCGTGTAGCGCCACCGCAGGCCCTGAGGCCCCTCGTGCACGTTCAGGATATACCCCACCCCGTGGCCGGTACCGCATTTATAGTCCAGCCCCATGTTCCAGACGGGCTGGCGGGCCAGAATGTCAAGATTGCGCCCGGTACAGCCGTAGAGCCACCTGGCATAGGTCATCTGCAGCATGCCTGCCGCCACCGCCGTGTAATGCATCTTGATCTCATCAGAGACCGGCCCCAGAACGATGGTCCTTGTCACATCCGTGGTGCCTCCCAGATACTGTCCCCCGGAATCCACCAGCAGCATCCCCTCGGGAGCCAGCACCGCCCTGTCCTCCGGCGTAGCCTCGTAGTGCATCATGGCGGCGTTGGCCTTGTAGCCTGCGATGGTGGGGAAGGACAGATCCAGAAACTCCGGGATCTCCCTGCGGAGCTCCTCCAGCCGGTCCGCCGCAGAGACCTCGGTGATCTCCTGCTTTCCGATGTTCTGCTTCAGCCAGTAGATGAACCTCGTCAGCGCCACGCTGTCCTTCAGGAATATCTTCTCCATATTGGCCAGCTCCACCGGATTTTTGATGGCTTTCAGCAGCTCCGTTGGATTCTTTTTCTCCACCAGCGTCTGCCTTCCGGCCAGAATCTTGTACAGGCAGTAGCTGCAGTGGCGGTTGTCCACCAGAATCTTCCCCCCTTCGGGAAGCTCCTTCAGATAGGGAATGATATCGTCATATTCCTCCACCCGGATGCCCTTGCTGTCCAGATAGCTGCACACGGATTCCTCCAGCGCCTTTTTCTGAATGAAAAGCACGGTCTCCTCCTTGGTCAGGTATCCGTAGGAGATGGCCACCGGATTACACTCCACGTCGCAGCCCCTGATGTTGAAAAGCCACATCAGATCGTCCAGCTTCGTCAGAAGAAGGCTCTCCGCCCCCTCCTTCTCCACCTTCTCCATGACCTCCCTGCGCTTCTCCTCAAAGCTCCTGCCCGCCAGCGCCTCATCCAGCACCGTCACCTTCCCTGCGGGGAACGCAGGTCTGTCCTGCCAGAGGCCCTGCGCCAGATCCTTCTCATAGACGAACTGGAGCTTTTTATCGCCCAGCTCCTTCTCGTACTCCTTGCCGCTGACAGCCGGGATGACCCTGCCGTCGAAGCCCAGCGTCTGCCCCTCCTGCATGTTTTTTTTCAGGAACTCCCGGATGGTGGGGACACCCTCCTCCTGCATGCGGAACAGCTCCACGCCAGTTCCCTCCAGCTCCCGTTCCGCCTGAATGAAGTATCTGCCGTCGGTCCAGAGCCCGGCCCCCTCCTGCCACACCACCAGAGTGCCGCTGGAGCCGGTAAAGCCGCAGAAATATTCCCTGACCTTGAAATAATCGTTCACATACTCTGAATTGTGGAAATCTGCGGTAGGAATCATGTAATAGTCGATCTCCTCCACCCTCATGGCCTCCCGCAGCGCCTGCAGGCGCTGCCTTATCATCTGATTCTCCATTTTCACACCTCTTCTTCCCGCTTAGGCGGGCCTTTTCTTGTCCTCACATCCGCAAGCGGCTTTCAGTGCATATGCCGCCTTATAGCTTCTGCGCCTATTTTGGCTGGCTTTCCAGAATCTGCGCCGCCAGCCCCACCGCTTTTGAAGTCCCCACTCTGTCACAGCCCAGATCAAGGAACAGCTTCAGATCCTCCAGCGTGGAGATGCCGCCTGCGGCCTTGATCCTCACTTGCGGCCCGATATACTCCCTGAACAGCTCGATGTCCTCTCTCACAGCCCCTCCCGTGCCAAAGCCCGTAGAGGTCTTTATATAATCCGCTCCAGCAGCCGTGACTGCCCTGCATAAGGCTATCTTCTCCTCCTCGGTGAGATAGCAGGCTTCGATGATGACCTTCAGGACATGGGTGCCGCAGGCCTCCTTCAGAAGCCGGATCTCTTCCTCCACCTTATCATACCGGCCATCCTTCACGTCCCCCATGTTCACCACCATGTCGATCTCGCCACAGCCCTCCTCCAGCGCCTGTCGAGTCTCCAGAAGCTTCGCCTCCGTGACACTGTACCCCAGAGGAAAGCCAACCACTGTGCAGATGTTCAGCCTCTCCCCATAGGTCCCATGGACTCTTTTCACGTAGGAAGGAGGAATGCACACGCTGGCCGTATGATACCTGACAGCCTCTTCGCACAGCCTCTGGATATCCTCCCATGTGGCAAAGGGCTTCAGCAGCGTGTGATCCACCTTTGCCAGCATTTTTTTAATAGTACATTCATACCCGGACGCTCTGTCCTCATGAGATTTATCATCCAAAGCCCTATCTTTTGAAGCTCTGTTCTCAGAAGCTTTATCTTCCATAGCAGCAATCAACCTCCTCTCCGCATTGATCCGGCCGTCTTGCAGACATTGTCCCGGCCCTGTCCTCTCTGGACAGTTCCGGTTCATCAGATGCCATATCTTTTCTCGAAATACCGCTCTTTTTGTTCAGATGCCGGATCTATTCTTCAGATGCTCATGTCTTCAGATGCTCAGGAATTCCCTGACCACAGTCTTCATCTCTCCCACCTCGCACTGCTTTTTATGCAGTACGGGGGCACTGCGGATCTCCTCCACGGCTCCGGGAACCTTCACGCCCGACAGGACAGACAGCTGATCCACCAGTTCAAAGTCTCCCTTACCCTCCTGCTTTCCGCTGATTGCCTCCACAACGCTTCTTGCAAACTTGAAGGGACTTGCCGTGGATGCGATCACCGACTTGGCCCCGTCCCCCGTTTCTTTCAGATATTTCCTATATACGGCAGATGCCACGGCGGTGTGGGTATCTATCACGTAGCCGCATTCCTCGTAGAGATGCCGGATCTCCTCCGCCGTCTCCGCCTCTGTGGCATAGCTGCCGTAAAAATCTCCCAGCCGCTTCCGCATCTCCTCCGTGATCTCATATTTCCCCTGACTGTTCAGGGCCGCCATCAGCTCCCCGTTCCTTGCCCCGTCATTTCCGGCGATGCGATAGATCAGCCGCTCCAGATTGCTGGAAACCAGAATATCCATGGAAGGTGAGGCCGTCAGCACAAATTTCCTGTTTTTATCATAGCTGCCCGTGCGGAAGAAATCATACAGCACCTTGTTCTCATTGGAGGCACAGATCAGCTTCCCAATGGGCAGCCCCATACAC
>CANOFQ010000240.1 GCA_947565325.1 uncultured bacterium | reverse complement strand
TGTTGAACTGCGGATGAGAGGCCTTGACCTCCTCGGTGACGTCCACGGGGAAATCGGCCGCCATGGAAGGGATGATCACGTAGCCGTCGAAGGCCTCGATGCCCTCCAGCGGATGGAGCTCATCGTTGAAGAACAAGGTGTACAGACTGTCGGTGGCATAGTCAAAATATACGGCATCGTCTGCGGTCTGATAGGTGTGTGGGTTCCAGCCGGCAGGCATGGTGCTGGCAGAGGTATTATACGTATATGTAGCGTTCTCTGCCGCAGGAGTCTGGGTGTCTTGGCTGTCCTGAGTGTCTTGGCTGTCCTGAGTGTCTTGTGTCTCTTGTGTCTCCTGGCTGCTGCTATCCGAGCCGCTGCCGCTGTTGGCAGAAGCGTCTCCCGAACCGTCGCCGCAGGCTGCCATGCACACGGTCATGGCTACTGTCAGCACAAGGGCCAGAAATTTCTTTCCTTTCATAATATCTCCTCCTTACTGAGTGTGCCGTATACTTTTACGCTTTATTGCTTTAAACCGACACGTTTAACAAAAAAGAACGGAATAATTTCCTTACTCGCTCCTTTTTGAATACGTATATACAATTAAGCTTGTATACGACTGAATAAACAACATAGTTCAGTATAAATTACATACATCAGAGGCCTCCCGAAAAAATCTCCGCAGAGAAGAATATCCCCAAAATCTCCCTTGAAAAAGGGAGGGGCATATGGTATAGTAAGGTTGTTTATTCAGAATAGGAGGAGGTTATGTGACATGAAGCACATTAAGACACTGACGACCAGAAATCTGAAGGAGTCCATGAAGAAGGGCGGCTGCGGCGAGTGCCAGACTTCCTGCCAGTCTGCATGCAAGACTTCCTGCACCGTTGGCAACCAGCGCTGCGAAAAGGCAAAATAAGTACGTGGGCATAGGCCTGAGGATAGGGACGGGCAGCGAGTTTTCGCTGCCTATGTTTCGTGGAGAAGAAACCGAATCTTGAGGACGGGTGAAGGGTTCCGAATCTGAAGGATGAACGGGGACGCTGAATCCATTTGAGAGCGGATGCCCAAGCTGGCAGGAGGATGAGAGAGTGATACATCAATATAGGAATAATGGATATAATATCGTGCTGGACGTAAACAGCGGTTCCGTCCATGTGGTGGACGATCTGGTCTATGACCTGCTGCCGCTGGTGGAGCCGCTTTTGCAGGAGGCCGGCAAAGAATCCGAACATAGCGAAGCTGGGGAAGCCGCAGACATAGAAGCCGAAAACAACGAATCCAAAGAAGCCGCCGCAGAAGAGGCAGAGGCCGTCTGCGCAGCGATCCTGGACAAGGTACATTGTTCCCGCACCGGGGAGGAGCCGGCGGAGTACAGGGACGACGAGATCGTGGAAGCGGTGGAGGAGATACTGGAGCTTCGGGCTGCCGGACAGCTTTTTGCGCCGGATGTGTACGAGAACTACGTCTATGATTTCAAGAAGCGGAGGACTGTGGTGAAGGCCCTCTGTCTCCATATCGCACACGACTGTAACCTCGCCTGCAGATACTGCTTTGCGGGAGAGGGGGAATACCACGGCAGGCGTGCGCTGATGAGCTTCGAGGTGGGGAAGAAGGCGCTGGATTTTCTGGTGGCCAATTCGGGAAACCGGATCAATCTGGAGGTGGATTTTTTCGGTGGGGAGCCGCTGATGAACTGGGACGTGGTGAAGCGTCTGGTGGAATACGGAAGGAGCCTCGAAGAGCCATATAACAAGAAATTCCGTTTCACCCTTACCACCAACGGCGTGCTGCTGAACGAGGAGATTCTGGAATTTGCGAACAGAGAGATGTCCAATATCGTCCTGAGCATCGACGGCAGAAAGGAGATCCATGACAGAATGCGTCCTTTCCGGGGCGGGCAGGGCAGCTATGACCTGATCGTGCCGAAGTTTAAGAGGGTGGCGGAGAGCCGGGAGCAGACGAACTACTACGTCCGGGGGACATTCACCCGCAACAATCTTGATTTTTCTCAGGATGTGCTGCATCTGGCAGATCTGGGTTTCCGGCAGATCTCCGTGGAGCCGGTGGTGGCAGGGCCGGAGGCGGACTATGCCATCCGGGAGGAGGATCTGCCGAAGCTGAAGGAGGAGTACGACCGGCTGGCGGCGGAGATGCTGCGGCGCAGGAGAGAAGGGAAGGGCTTCAATTTCTTTCATTTCATGATCGATCTGGAGGGAGGGCCCTGCGTGGCCAAGCGGCTCTCCGGATGCGGCTCCGGGACGGAGTATCTGGCAGTGACTCCTTGGGGGGATCTGTATCCCTGCCACCAGTTCGTGGGGAACGAGAAGTTCCTCATGGGCAACGTGGAGGAGGGGGTGCTCAGGGAAGACCTCCGGGACCAGTTCAAGTGCTGCAATGTCTATGCGAAGGAAAAATGCAGGGAGTGCTTCGCAAGGTTCTACTGCAGCGGCGGCTGCGCCGCCAACGCCTACAATTTCCACGGCGACGTGAACGGAACCTACGAGGTTGGCTGCGAGCTGGAGAGAAAGCGGGTGGAATGCGCCATCATGCTGAAGGCGGCTGAGGCGGAGGAGGCGGAATAAAAATTTTTCTTGTCTTTTATTCCGGTTTATGGTAACATAATTGCCATGTAGTTTCTGCTCAGGGAGAGCGGAGCGGCTATTCTGCGTTAGGAGGTGTGGTTTTGGGAGCATTAAAGATCTTGTTGACCATCATTTTCATATTGGTCTGCATAGCGCTGGTGATTCTGGTGCTGATGCAGGAGGGCAAGTCAGCGGGGCTTGGCGCCATCAGCGGTGCGGCGGAGACCTACTGGGGCAAGAACAAGGGACGTTCCATGGAGGGGCTTTTGGTGAAGCTCACCAAGGTGACGGCCGTGCTGTTCATGGTTCTGGCGGCCGTGCTGAATCTGAATGTGTTTTAAGGAAAGATGGATGGACACTCTTGCCGGCTGGAAGAGTGTCCTTTTGTTTTCGGCGGATTTGTGAGAAGGCACAAGGCGGACGGCTGTAGGAACCGGAGCAGGTGCGGCGCCTCATGAGGTCGGCCCAAAGCCGGACGGTTCAGGGGACAGGAGCGGGGCGACGCTCTGTGGAGCGGCCCGAGGGAGCGGTTTGCGGCATTTGCACGGATTGGGCGGTTCAGGGAACCGGCAGGGGGGTCAATATGGAAGGGAACAGAATGGACGGGAATGGGAAAAAGTCTATAGAGGCACGGAAGAAGGTCATATGTGACCTGGTGAATGATCAGGTCTATGTCCCCATGAAGGAGAAGGAACTGGCCATGTTCCTCCAGGTGGCAAGGGAGGACCGGGAGGAGCTGCGGCAGGTGCTGCAGGAACTGCTGGCGGAGGGCAAGCTGAGCCTTACCGCAAAGGGAAAGTACGTGAAGTCGGGGGGCCGTTTTCTGTCGGGCAGGTTTATCAGCAACGCCAAGGGCTTCGGCTTTGTGGAGATAGAGGGCAGACAAGAGGATCTGTATATTCCCGAGGACAGGACGGGAGGGGCCTTTCACGGGGACACCGTGGAGGTGGCCCTGCTGCCCGAGGCATCCGGCAAAAGGCAGGAGGCGCAGGTGGTGCGGATCGTTGCCCGGGGCATCACTCAGGTAGTGGGTATTTATCAGCGTTCCCGTGACAATTATGGCTTCGTGGTTCCGGACAATGTAAAGCTGGGCAGGGACGTCTTTGTGCCGGCGGAGCGGTCAAAGGGTGCCATGGACGGCCACAAGGTCGTAGTGGAGCTGACGGATTACGGCACGGAGGGCAGGAATCCTGAGGGCCGGGTGGTGGAAATCCTCGGGCACGTCAACGATCCGGGCGTGGACATTCTGTCCATTGTAAGGGCATATGAGCTGCCGGTGGAATTTTCGGAAAAAATCATGAATCAGGTGGAGAGGGTCTCTCAGGCAGTGTCCGAGGCGGACAGGGCAGGGCGGCAGGATCTGCGAGACGTAGCCATGGTCACCATCGACGGGGAGGACGCAAAGGATCTGGACGATGCGGTGAGTGTGTCCTTTGACGGGGAAAAATACCGTCTGGGGGTGCATATCGCAGACGTGACGAATTATGTGCAGGAGAACTCCGCACTGGACAGAGAGGCGCTGAAGAGGGGAACCAGTGTCTATCTGGTGGATCGGGTGATTCCCATGCTGCCCCATGCCCTTTCCAACGGCATCTGCTCCCTGAACGAAGGGGAGGACCGGCTGGCGCTGAGCTGTCTGATGACCATTGACAAGAGCGGGGCGGTCACGGATTATGATATCTGTGAGTCGGTGATCAGGGTGAACAAAAGGATGAGCTACACAGTGGTCAGGGAGCTGCTGGAGGACGAAAGCCTTGCGGAGGGAAGGCACGCCCAGTATAGGGAGCTTCTGCCCATGTTCCGGGAGATGCGGGATCTGGCGGGGCTGCTGCGGGCGAAGAGGAGACAGAGGGGCTCCATTGATTTTGACTTCCCGGAGTGCAAGATCCTCCTTGACAAGGAGGGGCATCCTCTGGAGATAAAGGCCTACGAGCGCAACGTGGCCACGGACATCATAGAGGATTTCATGCTGGCCGCCAACGAGACGGTGGCCCAGCATTTCTATTGGATGGAGCTGCCCTTTGTCTACCGTGTCCACGATGTCCCAGACGGAGAGCGCATCAGGAAGCTGTCGGCGTTCATCCACAATTTCGGGTATTACATGAAGGCGGTGGGCAGGACGGGACAGAAGACCTCCGGGGACGAGGTGCATCCCAAGGAAATCCAGAAGCTTCTGGCCAAGGTGGCGGGCACCCCGGAGGAGGCCATGATCAGCAGGATGGCCTTGAGGAGCATGATGCAGGCCAAGTACAGCGTGGAGTGCAGCGGGCATTTCGGGCTGGCCTGCCAGTTCTACTGTCATTTCACCTCCCCCATCCGCAGATATCCGGATCTGCAGATCCACCGAATCATCAAGGACCAGCTCAGAGGGAGGCTCACGGAGGAGAAGACCGCCCATTACAGAGAGATTCTGCCACAGGTGGCCAAGCACTCCTCGGAGACAGAGCGCCGGGCGGACGAGGCGGAGCGGGAGACGGATAAGCTTAAGAAGGTGGAATACATGGAGGAGCGTCTGGGGGAGACCTTCGAGGGCGTGGTCTCCGGGATCACCAACTGGGGCATTTACGTGGAGCTGCCCAACACTGTGGAGGGCATGGTGCATGTTTCCAAGCTGCCCGGGGAGTATTACCACTATAATGAGAGCGCCTGCGAAATGGTGGGGGAGACCACGGGCAGAAGCTACAAGCTGGGGATGCCCGTAAAGGTCGTGGCGGAAGGCTGTGACAGATTCAACCGAACCATCGACTTCAGTATAGCAGAATAAAAAGGGTGGCCGGAAAACCTTCCCGGAAAAGGGCGCTGAAGAGGAGAGATGGGACTTGAAGACAATCTCGGAACGGAAGCGCCCGGAAGGGTTTACGGACACATGGTTTTGTGGCCGGAAAACCTTCCCGGAAAAGGGCGCTGAAGAGGAGAGATGGGACTTGAA
>CANOFQ010000239.1 GCA_947565325.1 uncultured bacterium | reverse complement strand
GGGAAGATACCAGCCTAATGCCACCTTTGCCCCAAGGAGATAGAAGAAAACTGCAAAGATCAGCATTATGACCAGCACCATATAGACTGCCTTGTCGTCTGATGCGTTCCCCAGCCCCTTTATGGCACCCACATAGAAGAGCGCTACCACAAAGAAAGAGCCGAAAAACACTACCATGCCCACTGCCGGATTGATGAGTGCCAGCAGAATAGCCGGAATGGTCAGCACGAGGGTGACGATGGAGCGAACGGAAGCCAGCATAAGCACCTGATCAATGGTTCCCTGCATCTTGGTGAGCTTCGTGCCCACGAACAGCAGCCCCGTCATTATGGCAGAGAAAATGATGGAGAACAGCAGGGTGATGAAAAAGGCCTTCACGCCGGAAAACTTAAATGCGGTTGAGCCCAGTATGGTGAATACTGAGTTGATTTTTCCGATGATCACAAGGCTGAAGATGCAGGAGAAAAATGCCTGTATGGCCATCAGTATGAGTGCGGTTATCTTGTTCCCGTTCCGGACGCAGGAGCTGCTTCCCGTGGCAGGATGCGCAAGCACGCTCAGAATAGAGGTAAATACATTCTTCACAGCGGCGCTCATTTCGTCCTTACTGGGCAGGGTGACGGTCACAGTCGTCCCTCCGGAGGGAGCGGCCCCCGGGGCAGGAGGCGGTATGGGAATAGAGCCTGCTCCCGGCATAGGGGCCGGCGCAGGAACAGGGCCTGCTCCGGGCATGGGAGGCGGAACGGGCACGGAACCTGCCCCCGGCATGGGTGCCGGTGCGGGAACCGGGCCGTTGCCCGGCATGGGCGGTACGGGAACGGGGCCTGACGCAGGGGGCGGTACGGGCACAGAATTCGGTGCCGGCGCTGGTGCAGGAATGGCTGATGCCTGACAGCTGCAGACCTCCCCCTCTTTCAGTTCTTTTCCACAGAATTTACAAAATGCCATAATGATTTCTCCTTTTCGTGAGGTAGATATGTAATAGGTTTAACAGCCAATGGATGTTCTTCAATCATTTATATTATATGAAATTATGGGGGAATGCAACAAAAATCTTAAAATCTTATTAAATTTCTCGAAAAATTTGTTGATTTTTGCGGTGGGCATTTTATGCGGATTGCTGGGAAAATAAAAATATGGTATGATGCAGACAGCATACTGAACCGAGGAAAGGCGTCAGAGCCGTGACGTGAAGCCGACCGTGATGTAAAGCAGGATATTTTGTGATCAGGTTGAGACGTGAAGTCTACCGTGATGCAAGGCTGGCCATGATGTGAGGCCGGCCTTGCTATATGGATCGATATGACATGAAGCCGTGATGTAAGGCCGTGATGGGACGGCAGACCAGAAAAAGGGGGTGGACGGCGGATGAGGACGGACATTTTTGACACCCATGCCCATTATGATAATCAGGCATTCGACGAGGACAGGGAGGCGCTTTTGACCAGCCTGCCGGAAAACGGCATCACAAGGGTGGTGAATGTGGGGGCCAGTATGGCTTCCTGCAGAGACACGGCCGAACTGATGGAAAAATATGATTTTATCTATGGAGCCATGGGCGTGCATCCCAATGAGACAGGAGAGCTTGACGAGGAGGGCCTTGAGAAGCTGAAGGGGATGTGCGGCCTGAAAAAGTGCGTAGCCGTTGGAGAGATAGGACTGGATTATTATTGGGACGAGCCGGGGCGTGATGTCCAGAAAGCATGGTTCGTGCGCCAGCTGAATCTGGCGAGGGAGTGTCGCCTGCCGGTGGTCATCCATTCGAGGGATGCGGCCAAGGACACAGTGGACGTTATGCGGGCGGAGAAGGCAGGTGAGATAGGCGGTGTGATCCACTGCTTTTCCTATACAAAGGAGACGGCGAAAATATTTCTCGATATGGGATTCTATATCGGGGTGGGCGGCGTGCTGACCTTTAAGAATGCAAGAAAGCTGAAGGAGGCGGTGGAGTACATTCCGCTGGAGAGACTTGTCCTGGAGACGGACTGTCCCTATCTGGCGCCGGTGCCCAACCGGGGGAAGAGGAACAGTTCGCTGAACCTTCCCTATGTGGCGGAGGCGCTGTCCCAGATCAAGGGAATTTCCATGGAAGAGGTGCGTCAGGCAGTCTGGGAGAACAGCATGAGGCTGTATCGAATGTGAGAAGGAAGGCTGCCATTGAAAAGCGGAAGGCTGGAGCCGAAAGGAAAAACAGTCTCATAGAAGGGAAGCATCATTACAGCAAGAAAGGAACGGAAGACATGAGAAAACTGATCAACGGAACCAGCATCGATCTGGGCGTCTGCTATTATCCGGAGCATTGGGACAGAAACCTCTGGGAGCAGGATCTGGACAGGATGCTGGCAGTGGGACTAAAGACCGTGCGCATCGCAGAATTTGCATGGAGCCTGATCGAGCCCAAGGAGGGGGAGTACACCTATGGCTTTTTTGACGATTTCCTGAATCTGGCGCAGGAGAAGGGGATGCAGGTGATCTTCTGCACCCCAACGGCCACCCCGCCGGCATGGCTGACCACGAAGTATCCGGAAACGCTGAACGCAGACATGGACGGGCATCTGATCTATCATGGCGCCAGACGGCATTATAATTATAATTCGCCCAAATATCAGGAGCTGTGCAGGAACATCGTGGAGAAGTCGGCGGCTCATTACGCAAAGCATCCGGCCATCGTGGGCTGGCAGCTGGACAATGAGTTCAACTGTGAGAACGGGGAATTTTACTCGGAGAGCGACACCTATGCCTTCAGGGAGTTCCTGAAGGAGAAATACGGTACGCTGGAGGAGCTGAACCGGGCATGGGGGACGGTTTTCTGGAACCAGACCTATACGGAATGGCAGGAGGTTCATGTGCCCAGACGAACCAACACCGATTCCCCCAATCCTCATCTGAAGCTGGATTATTACCGTTTTATCTCCCACAGTGTGTGCCGGTTCGCCAAGATGCAGGCGGACATTCTTCGGAAATACCTGAAGCCGGGAGATTTCATCACCACCAACGGCATGTTCGGGAATATCGACTACCAGCGGATGGAGAAGGAAAGTCTGGACGTTCTGATGTACGATTCCTATCCGGATTTCGGATATGCGCTGGACGGGTACAACGCAGAGGATCCCATGAAGGACAGGTGGTGGAGCCGGAGTCTGGCGCAGGTGCGGGCCGTGTCTCCCAATTTCGGGATCATGGAGCAGCAGAGCGGCGCCAACGGCTGGAACACCCGCATGGAGGCGCCTGCGCCCCGCCCGGGCCAGATGACGCTGTGGACCATGCAGAGCATCGGCCACGGAGCGGATTACATCAGCTATTTCCGCTGGAGGACAGCCACCTTCGGCACCGAGATTTACTGGCACGGGATTCTGGACTATTCCGGCAGGGAGAACCGCAGGCTCAGGGAAGTGAGGCAGATATCTGAAAAGGCGGGTAAAATGCAGGAGCTTGCCGGCTCCCGGTACGAGGCGAAGGTGGGCATTCTGGAGGATTATGATAATATCTGGGACGCCCAGCTGGACAGATGGCACGGCAGGGTGGAGTCCGTGAGCCAGAATGCATTGTTTACAGCCATGCAGCTGGCCCATGTGCCCTTTGACTACGTATACATGGAAGGGCTTGCAGGCGCAGAGGATCTGAAGAAATATGACCTGCTGTTCTATCCTCATGCATCCATCCTGACCGGAGAGCGCATGGCGGTTCTGGAGGAATATGTGGCGGCAGGCGGCAGGCTTGTCATGGGCTGCCGCACGGGCTACAAGGACGAGAACGGACAGTGCGTCATGGAGCATCTGCCGGGGCTGGCGGCAAGGCTCACGGGAACGGATGTTTTCGAGTATTCCTTCGTGGCCCCGGATGAGGGCAGGATCATGGCGGACTGGGAGGGAACCATGATCGAGGCCGCCGTGTTCAATGACTTGCTTGCGCCGCTGCCGGACGAGGCCGGGGCAGAAGGTTCAGAGAGTGTCTCCGGGGGAAGAGGAGGAACAGTGGATCAGGAGCAGAAGGCTGCGGCAGAGGGCGAAAAGAACACTTCCGGGGTAAGAGGGGATGCTGTGGATCAGAAGCAGAGGGCTTCGGCTGAAGGCCCAGAGGGCGCTTCCGAGGCGGAGGTGCTGGCGGTCTACGCAG
This sequence comes from uncultured bacterium, assembly GCA_947565325.1. Lineage (GTDB taxonomy): Bacteria > Bacillota > Clostridia > Lachnospirales > Lachnospiraceae > Acetatifactor. Next base: position 1,417 of record CANOFQ010000239.1, on the reverse strand, counting down.
ACAGCTATTATGCAGGAACCCCGGCCCTGACCCGCAACCGCTTCGGCAGGGGAGAGGCCTATTATTTCGGAGGGGCCTTCGCCTTGGATACGGCCCGGGTGTTCCTGGAGAAGCTGGGAGCGGCGGAGCCCTATGGAGATCTGATCCGGCTGCCCGAGGGCTGTGAGCTGGCAGTCCGCAGCAAGGGGGATGTCCGCTGGTTCTTTGTGCTGAATTATCAGTCCCGGCCCGCACAGATAGAATTGAGGACCGAAATGCTGGAGCTCTGGACGGGAGAGCGCCGGCAGGGCATTCAGGAGCTGGAGGGGTACGGCGTAGGGCTGTATCGGCTGGAGGGACAACCCTGAGAATAGGGCCGGTGAATGAGGGCTCTGTGTGAAAATGGCATGCGCTGTAGCTTAGGGAGGGCCGTGTGTGAAGGCGGCGTGCGCCGGGTCTTAGGGAGGGCCTTGTGTGAAAGCGGCGTGCGCCGGGTCTTAGGGAGGGCCGTGTGTGAAAGCGGCGTGCGCCGGGTCTGAGGGAGGGCCTTGTGTGAAAGCGGCGTGCGCCGGGTCTGAGGGAGCACCGTGTTGTGAAGGCGGCCTATGCTGGATCTGCTGGATACGATGCCGCAAAGGAGAGAAGCCGATCCGGGAGCGATCTTATTCATGTCATTTTGGAAACGGTTTGTGCAAGTGCTATTATAAAATCGGTATTTCTTCCGATACTGTTTATAAGACGGTATTTATAAATACGGTTTTGGTTCGGCACAGTACGGCGGAATGTTATATATGCGGTTCCCGCTGGGGACAGATCGGCGGAATGTATGGGCTGGGCCGGAAGAACGGGGCGGCAGCGCAGGGGGAGGAAATGCCATGGACAATATGATAAGCTCGGATTTCAAGGCTTCCGCAGGAAATCAGTACAAGAGCCGGTCCGTGAACGCACCGGAAAAGACGGGCATCAGCTTTGCGGACAGCATGGCGGAGAAGTCCTCGGCCTGCCCGAGGAACATGACGCTGGGGGAATATAAGGCCTATTTCAATGACATGGTGAACAAGCTGTACACCCATTCCTCCCAGAGGAACGTGTACTGGTTTATAGACATAACGGATGCTGCCTATGAGAGAATGCAGGTGGATCCCGTTTACGAGAGGCAGGTCCTGAACTATCTGGCCCAGAACAAGGGGGCGAACTGTGGAGGGCATGTTCCCCGGTTTGTCTTTGTCCACATAGATGACACATGGGAAAAGTGCTACGGCTATACCATGGGAAGACAGGATAATGATTCCTATGCCAGATATGTGGAGAAAAAAAGAAGGGAGGCCAAGCTCCGGGCCAAGAGGGAGCGGCGCAAGAAGCTCCTGAAGGAGTATCTGAAAAAGAAGGCGGAGGCCAAAAGGGTTCAGGATATGCTGATCGAAAAGGAGCTGGAGAA
>CANOFQ010000238.1 GCA_947565325.1 uncultured bacterium | reverse complement strand
GTGGCAAATTATCACGGGATCGGCGGTCTGCGAAGTAAAACAACTACATAAAGACACCACAAGGGATGTTTCGTATATTGAAGCATCTCTTGTGGTGTCTTTAGAAAGAAATTGCATTGCATCAACGTAGCCTTATGAGTTGTATCAGCCCATAAGGATCATCTGCCTCCCATAATGTCTGCCCAGTATCAAACTCTCAGACAGATTCTTGTATGCAATAATGTGAATAACCTTTTCTTGAGAGTATATCAGTCATTTTTTGTGATTCCTTGCAGTCTTATCTCCAGCTCATGCTTAGGCAGGCGTACCTTTCAAAAAAGAACGGTACTTCCGTCTCGCTCCAAACAGGTTCGTTCTTTTTCCACTGAAGTAAACAGATTTAGAGCGAAATCCTCCAATTCTTCCTTTCCTTTTATCAACCGGCCTACCGCCTGCAGCAACTCCCATCCAATCCTTTGGAAGCACCTTTTCTCGCCCTGACCATGAACACCGCTCCCGCCATGTCCGCCAGAAACCATCCGATGGGAACGGACATCCAGATTCCCCGTACCCCCAGAAAAGGCAGCCCGGAAAGGAGGTACGCCAGCGCCACCCGGGTCCCCAGCGAGACCACGGTCAGCACCACGGACACCGAAGGCCTCCCCACCGCCCTGAAATAGCCATAAAAGAGGAACAGCAGACCGATCAGGAAATAGAATGTGCCCTCCATGCGCAGATATTCTGCCCCCACGGCTATGACCTCCTGACTCCCGTCCTTCACGAACAGCCCCATCAGCTGTTCCGCCAGCACAAAGACGATGCCGCTGACCACGGCGCAGAACACCGCCACCGCCTGCACGGCCCTCTTCATGCCCAGCCTGATGCGCTCCTGCTTGTTCGCCCCGTGGTTCTGGGCCACAAAGGTGGAGAAAGCGTTTCCGAAGTCCTGCACGGGAGAATAAGCCAGCGTGTCCACCTTCACCGCCACCGCAAATGCCGACATGACCACAGTACCAAAGCTGTTCACCAGCCCCTGCACCATGAGGATCCCCAGATTCATGATGGACTGCTGGATGCAGGTCAGGGCGGAAAAATTCACGATGGTTCCCAGCGTCCTCCAGCGGAAGACCGCATTCTCCCTGCTGACATGAATCTCCCTGCAGCAGACAAGATAATACACAAGCAGCCCGGCTGCCGAAGCGTACTGGGCGATCACCGTAGCCTCCGCCGCACCGGCTACGCCTCTGTGCAGTACCATGACGAACAGAACATCCAGCCCGATGTTCAGCAGAGCCGACAGACAGAGAAAAATCAGGGGCACCACCGAGTTTCCCACCGCCCGCAGACAGTTTGAGATGTAATTATAGAGGAATGTGGCGAACAGCCCGGCAAAGATGACCCACAGATACTCCCGCATCATAGCGTATACCTCTGAGGGAATGTGCATCAGCTCCATGATCAGATCCACACCAAGGTACACGGCCCCGTTGATCACCAGCGTGATCACGGCAATCAGGAGGAATGCCACAAAGCATCCCTCCTGAAAGGCATCCCGGTCCTTTTTTCCGAACTGGATGGACAGATACACACCGCTCCCCATGCACAGACCGATCAGTATGCTGGTGAGGAAAACCATCAGGGTATAAGAAGAGCCCACCGCTGCCAGTGCCTCGTCTCCGAGATATCTGCCCACAATAAAGGTATCTGCCACATTATAGAGCTGCTGCAGCAGATTGCCCGCCATCAGCGGCGCAGCAAAACGCACCAGCCGGGAAACCACCTTCCCCTCTGTCAAATCAAGCTGCATGACGGCCATGCCTCCCTATGTACCAAAATTTTCCCATCTATGTGGCTGCTGATCCAACGCCCCGCCTGCATGCCATAGACGGCATGCAGGCGAGTCATTTGATTACAGTTAGGATCTGGGCACCTTCAGCCGGATCCCAGCAGCTAGTAATAAATCTTCAGTGTCTTGATCTCAAAGGGCCGGAAAGCAAGCACAAGCTCCTGCCCTAGGCCATGCTCCCTGAGCGTCTCCTCCAGCATATTGGTCTCTGTGATGCCCTTCACGGGAATACCGAAGGAGATCTTCACGTTATCTGCCGCACCCTCGGCCTCATACAGCCGCAGGACAAAGCTCCTCTCCCCACTTACACAGCCGGTTCCGTCCTGGCTTAAAGGCCTTTCCGCAGGCTTCACGGCCTCCACGATCACATGGTCGGTTCCAACCGTCAGCAGGCTCTCCATGGGCAGGCTTCCCTGCACCAGCAGGGGCTTTTCGTTCAGCAGGTAGGCGGGCCCGATCACGTTCTCTGCACAGAAGCCGCCCATATGAGGCAGGAAGGCATAGGTGCATTCGTGAATCCCCTTGTCCCCCCTGAAATCCGGCATACAGCCTCCCTTGTGCAGGGACAGACGCATCTGGCCTTCCTTCACGCTGATGCCATATTTACAGTCATTCAGAACGGCAATGCCGTAACGGGGCTCCGACAGATCCGTATATTTATGATTTGACACCTCGAATCTGGCCTTCTCAATGGACGTATTGCGGTTGGTGGTTCTATGGATACAGCCGAACTGCACCTCATGGCTTGCATAATCCGCATGGATGGCAGTGTCAAAGGCGGCCTTCAGGAAACGGTGCTCCTCCTGCCAGTCCATTCTGGTCTCAAAGACCACCAGCGGGCTGTCCCCGTAAAAAATCATATCCTGCTCTAAGACGGACTTTCCGCTGAGGCGATAACGGCTGCGGATCCGATACTCCACGGCGCCGTCCGCCACCACCTCCCGGGACACCAGCCGGGCACAGTCCTGAAGCTTGCACTCGTAATCTGCGTCCACGTCCCAGTTGTCCCAGCCCAGGGATACATCCTCCGCCATGAGCAGCGTGTTCAGCCCGTAGCCCTCTCCTCTGAGCTCCCGGCCGTTCCTCTTGTCGATGAAGGAGTCCATATAGCCCTTTTCGTTAAAAACCACCTTGGCCATGGGCGTCTCCAGTACATTGCCCTCCATATGAAATACGGAACTGCCTTCTTCGCCTTGTATACCCTTCTCTATGGCATCTTTCCCTGCCCTCTCTTCCGTCAGCTCCAGCACCACGCTGCCGAAGGCGGGAACGGTGACGCCCGAGACCGCCAGCCTGCTGCCGCCGTCCATGTCCTTCACCACCTGCTGTGCGTAGCCGCCCTTCACGTACCTGCCGTCAAAGGGAAGATACTGCACGTCACTGCGGTCGAAGGACAAGGTATTCACTAAAGTAATCGTCTGCCCGTCCATGGGCCGCACCGTCTCCTGCTGCCCGGCCCTGCCGTCCGGCCCGCAGTCCGATCCTGCACCCTGATATGATTCCCGCTCACCCGCTTCTGCGCTGCGATCCGACCCTGCGCCACTGCGCTTCTTCACCTCAGCCGCCAGCAGCTCGCCGGTCATCCTCCCGGCCTCCTCTATGATGTGGGACACCGCCTCGATTGCCTCGTCATGGGCACGGGGAATGCAGGTTCCGGGCAGAATATCATGGAACTGGTTCACCAGAAGCTCACCGGTCAGAGGATCGATCCCGGCGGCGGAGGCCGCCTCGTCCCTCTCTATGGCAGTCCGCACAGTGACATATTCCAGATCCCTGAGGGCGAACTCCGCCTTTCTGTTGTTCCTCTTGATCACATGCTGATTGGTCAGCGTGCCCCTGTGCAGCTCAAGATACAGCTCACCGCTGTAGACAGAGGGCTCCACAAGGCTCTTCTCCAGCTCTCCCATGAACCGGCTCACGGTGGTGTGGGAGGTTCTTGGCATTCCCTCCAGATCCTTCAGCCTCTCCGCCACCTCGATCATGCCGAACTCCGGCCCGCCGCCGCCGTCCCCGAAGCCGTAGGAGATCAGCCGCATCCTGGAGACCGCCCGCTCCTGAATGGTGTTCGGTCCCTTCTCCAACAGGTTCTCCTTCAGCGCCGCCGGATCCGGCCACACATGGGTACGGTTGAAATGTACCAGCACCTGAGAGCCGTCGATTCCCTTCCAGTAAAAGGTATCGTAGGGAAATACGTTTGTGTCGTTCCATGCCATCTTCGTGGTCAGAAAATACTTAATGCCGCAGCCCTGCATGATCTGGGGCAGGGACGCACTGTAGCCGAAGGTATCCGGTAGCCAGAACGCATCCGATGTGTAATCAAAGTTTTCTCTGGTGAACCTCTGCCCCCAGACGAACTGGCGCACCATGTATTCCCCGGAAGGGATGTTGCAGTCGCACTCGATCCACACGCCGCCGTTGGGCTCGTACCGTCCCTCTGCCACCCGTTTCTTCATATCCTCAAAGAGCGCCGGATACATCCTCTTTATGATATCGCTGTGATATGCAGAGCTCTGCACAAAGGTATAATCCGGATACTGATCCATCAGGTTCATCTGGTTTGCATAGGTTCTGGCACACTTCTTCTCCGTCTCTCCCCTGTGCCACAGCCATGCCGTATCCATGTGGGAATGGCCGATGAGCCCTGCGTAAGGGGCCGAGGAGGAATTCTTTTCCTTCAGCACGTTCTTCAGTATCCTGTCCGCCCGGCGGATCTCCTCCCGGAAAATCTCCGGATCCTGATTGTCCATGTCATAGGAAATGAAGCTGTGGATCTGAAGCAGCGCCCGCACAAAGTCAGCCCGGCGGAAGCTCTTGTCCTCCAGCGCCTGCACCATGCCGTTGGCCACCCTCAGGTCAAAATAGAACTCCGCCAGCTCCTCGTCCTTCAGGCAGATGTCCACGGGATGATACTCGATTTTATAGAATTTCTGAGCCTCCACCAGAAAAGGCTGGGTACCCTTGATGTAATGATTTGCATAGTATTCCAGAGCTATATCGATATGCTCCCCCGCCCGGGCCTTCTGGCGAAGCATATCGCAATAATGGTTCCCATGGCTGTGTACGATGAATTTGGCAGCGAAATTGCCATAGGGCTTTCCGTCCACCCACAGCATTCCCTCGTAGCCCCTGATCCGTGGATAGACAAACAGCGTCTTCCCCTCCAGCGACTCCGGAACCCTGTAGCTGCCCCGGAACCAGCAGTAGATCCCCTCTCCCTCAAAAACCGTTCCGTCCGCACACTCGGAAAAGCACTCCTCCTGCGGAACGCTGTGATGGCCTCCGTCTGTGAGAAACGCCTTCATGTCCACGGTATCCACCACCGTGAACAGCTTCGGCTCCAGCATCTTCTCATAGCGCTTCAGTTTCTCCAGCATTCTGTCCAGCTGTATTTCCGTATACATTGACTCTGTCCTCCCTGTTTTATTCCTTCATGCGTCTTCCCACACATCCCGCTTCCCTTACAGAGCTTTTCAAGGGCGCCATGCCTTCACGGACGGCATGCTTTCATACGCACATATCTTTCGTGTGCACTGCCCCTTCACGCATATCCTGTCTTTTACGCATACATGCATTTCATACATTTCCTTGCGCATGTCTTCCAGGAACGCATGCCTTCTATGCATTTCCCCGCCTCAGCACTTGATCTCAAGATACCCCAGAAGCTTGGACATGTCATACTCAAAGATGCTCATCGCTATCGCCTCCGCACGATTCTTTGATAAAAAG
>CANOFQ010000237.1 GCA_947565325.1 uncultured bacterium | reverse complement strand
ACCTCGCTGCCCAGTGCCAGCCCATTCAGGCCCGGTCCTTCGCCGGACGGTGCCGAGCCACCCATGCCCGGCACCTCGCTGCCCAGTGCCAGCCCATTCAGGCCCGGTCCTTCGCCGGACGGTGCCGCTCCGCTCATATCATTCCCCGGCATCTTGGCCAGATCGATGACAATGGTGTCCAGCCGATAAGGAATCTCCAGCTCCTTCACCTTCTGGATATATCTGCCCGCATACTCCGGCCCGGTCAGCTCCTCCTTGAAGGTATGAAGCCCGAAGCCGTTATGAATGCACTGATTCAGGATACCCCCGAGCCTTGCGTCTCTCTCCAGAATCAGCAGGCTGTCAACGCCTGCCTCCTTTGCCGCAATGGCAGCCGCCAGTCCCGCTGGCCCGCCGCCTATGATCAACAGATCTACCTTCATCCGCTCCACCCGTCTGTGTACCCTCCGTACACCGTCATCTTGTTATCTGCTTTTCGTCCATGTGCTCCCTATGCACTGTCTGTCATCTAATTCATCCACTTCGCCCTACAATGCACCCGTTTGCCCTACATGTGCCAGCGTTGCCCCACAATGCGCCCGTTTCCCTCTACATGTGCCAGCGCTGCCCCACAATGCGCCCGTTTCCCTCTGCATGTGCCAGCGCTGCCTCACACTGCGCCCGTTTCCCTCTGGATGTGCCAGCATTGCCTCACAATACGCCCGTTTCCCTCTGCATGTGCCAGCGTTGTCTCACACTGCACCCGCCCCTCCCTATGCGCCCGTTTCCCACAATGTGCCTGCAGCCTGCCCGCCCGCTCCGTAAGCTGTCACTTTATATCAATCCAGATGCCCACATCTCTCATCACGGAATCGGGAACGCTCTTATAGAAACGCTGCGCTTCCTCATTGGCAGCGGTCAAAGCAATCAGGGTATCGATATGTCTGTCCTTCAGGATCTGCCTCAAGGATTCCAGCAGCCGCTGCGCCACCCCTTGATGTCTGCTGCTTTTTATGACGCATATCCAATCGAGATACGCTTTCTTTGAGCCGTCAAAATGGCTTGCAATAAGGGAGGCATCGATTCTGCCAACCACTGCGCCGTCCCCATATGCCAAGAGAGAAATGGAATCATCAAAGCTCCCGTCCTCAAAACTTCTTTCGACAGCGCTGATGTAAGCCTGATCAATCTCCCAGCCCCAGAAACTCTCTTCCCTGCGCAGTCTTCCTTCAAAATCCAAAACATCTGGTATTCTGTCCTTTGTATAAGTCTGTATTTCCAGCTCCATGTTATATCTCTCTATACTCCTATCCCGATTTATACTGCTTAACGATTTCACTTGCCGTGAAACCAGACTGCATAACGCTGACTGGTTCAATCGCATGATTACATTAGGCAGCATTCAGCGTTATGCAGTATATATGCTGATCAGATCCTATCTGTCTGCTGTCCGCAAACATTTTCAGGCACCCATATGGCTTTCCTCCACGCCGTCCTTGTCGTATCCCGTCAGGAACCGGGACCCCGGCCCGCTCTTACAGATCTCCCCCATGTCCTTCCCCAGCTCTCTGGCAAGGATCTCCACCGTCCCCGGCCCGCAGAAGCCGGCCTGACACCGCCCCATGCCCGCTCTGGTGCGGCGCTTGACGCCGTCCACCGTGGTAGCCCCCAGAGGCCTGTGTATGGCCGCAAGGATCTCCCCCTCCGTCACCAGCTCGCAGCGGCATATGACCCTGGCATAGGCGGGATTTTCTGCGATCAGCCGCCTGCGCTCCTCTGGCCCCGCCGTCTCCATGTTGGGAATCCCCTTCCTCGTTGCAATAAAATCCTTCTTTTCCGCCGCAGGAAGATACTCTTCCACCGCCTCTGCGATATACCTTCCGATAGCCGGCGCACAGGTCAGTCCGGGGGACTCGATGCCTGCTGCGTCGAAAAATCCCGGTGCGTCCTCCGGCTGTCCCAGAACAAAATCCCCCTGCTCCTCATGAGCCCGCAGCCCTGCGAAGGATGTGATCACCTGTCTGGAGGGAAGCGCGCTGACGCTCAGCCCGGCCCGCTTCAGCACCTCCTGCAGTCCCTGCCCGGTGGTGCCTACGGCCTCCGGATCCTCCACGTCCACGGCAGTGGGCCCCGCCAGCAGATTTCCATGGACAGTGGGCGTCACCAGCACTCCCTTTCCGTATCTCGTGGGCAGCTGGAACAAGGTATGGCTGACATAATCGCCAACCTTTTTGTCCATCAGGCAGTATTCGCCCTTTCTGGGTATGATGTGGATCTTCTCTGCGCTGACCATATTGTGAAAACGGTCTGCGTATACTCCTGCGGCGTTTATGACAACATGGGATTCAAAAATGCCCCTGCTGGTGGTCAGGCGATAGCCGCCCGCCCGCCTTTCGATCTCCTGCACCTCTGTGTCAAGACAGAATTCCACCCCGTTCACAGCGGCATTTTCCGCCAGCGCTATGGTCAGCCCGAAGGGACACACGATGGCTCCGGAGGGCGCATACAGCGCGGCGGCCACGTCCTCCGACACGTTGGGCTCCAGTCTGCGTACCTGCTCTCCCTCCAGAATCTCAAGGCCCTCCACGCCGTTTTCCTGCCCCTGATCATAGAGCCGTCCAAGAATCTCCCTGTCCTTCTCATCGAAGCAGAGCACCAGCGATCCGTTTCTCTTATATGGAAAATCAAGCTCTTGTGACAGAGCCTCCATCAGCCTGCTGCCCTCCACGTTCAGCAGGGCCTTCCTGCTGCCCGGCGCAGCGTCGAAGCCCGCATGAACGATGCCGCTGTTGGCCTTGGAGGTGCCCTCGCACACATCGCTTGCCCTCTCCAGAACCGTCACGCTCCAGTCCCGTCTGGACAGCTCCCTTGCGATGGCACATCCCGTTACTCCCCCGCCGATCACGATGATATCTTTCATATGTACCTCCTCGCTCCCTGCCCGCATCCTCCGATGATTTCTCTGCATTCCGGCCCATATCCTCAGACGGATTCCTGCATTCCGGCCCACATCCTCAGACGGATTCCTGCATCCCTGCCCGCATCCTCCGACGGATTTCCGCGTCCCGGTCTATCCTTTTCCGGCGGCTCGGTTCCTCACTCCCTGCGGACTCTGTTCCCGGCCCAGCCCCACATACCCTTCCTATAATACATCTGCCTGTCCTTTTTCAGCAGCCTGTTCAGGCCCCGCCAGCAGATTTCCATAAACAGCATGTGTTGCCCGCTCCCCCATCTCATAGAAAGCTGCCCGTCTTTTGCCTAATTATATCCTCTGCATACCCAAAAAGCAAGCGGATTGAACCCTTTGGAAAGATTGGGCAAAAAAAGAAAATACAGAGATCAAAAAAATCCAACAGACTACCCCAGTGATGTTTTGTAAAGGACTTTTACATATCATCCCGATTCCCTCCTTGCCCTCTCTGAAGCTTGCCCCTCATCCGGTAATAGGCTAAAATAAAACCAAAAAAATTTTTACCGCAGCCGCACATTTTGCCGTTTCAGCTGTTATACATCGTAGAAAGCGTGAAAGGAGGGAGACCGTGGCTCTGGACATTGAAGAACAGTATGAGAAAATCTACCGATATTGCTTTTACCGGCTTCGTAATCGGGAACAGGCGGAGGATGTCACCCAGGAAACCTTCCTGCGCTGGTTCGCCAGTGACACTTATCGGGATAAAAATCAGCTTTTGCATTACCTCTATACGGTAGCTCGGAACCTGTGTATTGACGAAGCCCGCCGTGTGCCCTACCAGTTCCTGTCGGAAAACATGTCAACGGCAGACGAGGACCCGCTGCTGTCCATCGCCCTGCGGACAGAACTGGACAAGCTGGCCCCGGAGGATCGGGAGCTGGTGCTGCTGCGGTGCGTCAACGGGGAACCTATGGCGGTACTGTCCAGGTTTTATGGCCTGTCCAGGTTTGCCCTGCGGCGAAAGTTGAATAGGATTTTAAACACACTACGGGAGGCATTGGAATGAACGGAGGGAGACACATGAACAAAAAATTGAGAGAAGCCCTGCGGAAAGTCTACCGCACCCCGGCCCCGGAGCGCAAAGCAACGTTTTTGAAGCAGCACCGCCGCCGGGAGCTGGGGCGCCGGGAGCTGGTTGCGCTGCAAATCAGGTATATCCGCTGGTGGGTATGGCCGCTGTCGCTGGCTTTGTCCGGCTTTATTCTGATAACAGTCACTCTTTCGTCGGAGCCTGCCCCCTGGTATATTGCCGCACTGACCCCCTTCCTGTCGCTACTGGTGATAACGGAGAACGGGAGGGCGCAGCTGTACCAGATGGAGGAACTGGAGCTGGCCTGCCGGATGTCCCGGCAGAGCGTCATACTGGCCCGAATGGTGGCGCTGGGACTATTCCATCTGATGCTCTTCGGCCTGCTGACGCCTTTGCTGGCAGTCCGGAGTACGGTCGGGGCGGCCCAAGCCGGCGTATATCTGCTGACGCCCTACCTGCTCACGGCGGCTCTGGGGATGGAGCTGACCCGGCGTATCCGTGGCCGGGAGGGATTGCTGGCCTGCGGCGCCATGGCGGCAGCAGTCAGTGTTTCGGGGCCGCTTGCGGTCAATCTCAGACCAGCCCTGTACCAGTCGGAGAATTTGATCTGGTGGGGAGCGGCACTGGCGGCGGCAACGATAGCGGCGGCTGTGGAGTTTGCGCTGAATGCAAAGAATATGGAGGAATTGCAATGGAATTGATTGTACGGAATCTGACAAAGCAGTATAAGGACAAGCGTGCCGTGGACGACGTGTCGCTGCGGCTCACGGAGGGCATCAACGGGCTGCTGGGGGCCAACGGCGCAGGAAAGACCACCCTCATGCGGATGCTGTGCGGCATCCTGAAGCCCACGGCGGGGAGCGTGGCCCTGGACGGGGTGGACGTGTCCGGCGAGGACTACCGGGCGGTGCTGGGCTATCTGCCTCAGGACTTCGGCTATTACCCTGACTTCACGGGGATGGATTTCCTGCTTTATCTGGCTGCGCTGAAGGGGCTGTCCCGGCCCCACGCCAGGCGCAGGGCGGCGGAGCTGCTGGAGCTGGTGTCCCTGGCGGACGTGGGGAAAAAGAAGATCAAGACCTACTCCGGCGGCATGAGGCAGCGGCTGGGCATCGCCCAGGCCCTGCTGGGCGACCCCCGCCTGCTGGTGGTGGACGAGCCCACGGCGGGGCTGGATCCCAAGGAGCGGGTGAAATTCCGCAATCTGATCGCCAGATTGGGGCAGGACACCATTGTGCTGCTTTCCACCCACATCGTGTCGGACGTGGAGAAGATCGCCGATCATATGCTGATGATGTCCGACGGGCAGATCATCCTGAACGAGCCGTGGGACAAGTCCCGCACAGATCTGGAGCAGCTCTACATGAAGGAGTTCGGAGGTACAGAGGGATGAAAAATTTGGGAACACTTTACCGATATGAGCTGAAAAAGATATGGAAACGCAAACTAACCTGGATTGTACCGCTGGCTTTGGCCGCACTGATGGTCTATGTGGCAATCGGCAGTGCTTCTTCAGATGTAAAGAAACGTCAGCAGATTCTGCGGGATGGAGCTCTCCGAATTGACGGGCAAGTAATGGACGAGACTTTTTT
>CANOFQ010000236.1 GCA_947565325.1 uncultured bacterium | reverse complement strand
CGTTGTTCAGGGCGGTGATGGATTCCATGTCCAGATGGTTGGTGGGCTCGTCCAGCACCAGACAGTTGGAGCCGCTGATCATCATCTTGGACAGCAGGCAGCGCACCTTTTCGCCGCCGGAGAGCACCTTCACCTTCTTGACGCCGTCCTCCCCTGCAAAGAGCATGCGGCCCAGAAAGCCCCGCACATAGGTCACGTCCTTCACGGGAGAGTATCCGGTGAGCCATTCCACGATGGTCATCTCGTTGTTGAACTCTGCGGTGCTGTCCTTGGGGAAATAGGCCTGAGAGGTGGTGACGCCCCATTTGTAGCTCCCCTCGTCGGGCTCCAGCTCTCCCGTAAGGATCTGGAACAGGGTGGTCTTGGCCAGCTCCTGGCTGCCCACAAAGGCAATCTTGTCATCGTGTCCCATCACAAATGAAATATCGTCAAGTACTTTTTCGCCGTTTATCGTCTTGGACAGATGCTCCACTGTGAGCACCTCGTTGCCGATCTCCCGGTCAGGCCGGAAATCGATGTAGGGATATTTGCGGCTGGAGGGCCGGATCTCCTCCAGCTCGATCTTTTCCAGAGCCCGCTTTCTGGAGGTGGCCTGCTTGGACTTAGAAGCGTTGGCGGAGAAGCGGGAGATGAATTCCTGCAGCTCCTTGATCTTTTCCTCCTTTTTCTTGTTGGCCTCCTTCATCTGCCGGACCAGCAGCTGGCTGGACTCGTACCAGAAATCGTAATTGCCGGCGTAGAGCTGGATCTTGCCGTAGTCGATGTCTGCGGTGTGGGTACATACCTTGTTCAGAAAATACCGGTCATGGGACACTACGATGACAGTGTTCTCAAAGTCGATCAGGAAGTCCTCCAGCCATGCGATGGCATCCAGATCCAAGTGGTTGGTGGGCTCGTCCAGCAGCAGGATGTCCGGGTTGCCGAAGAGGGCCTTGGCTAACAGAGCCTTCACCTTGATGCTGCCCTCCAGATCCTTCATGAGGGAGTAATGCAGCTCCGTGTCCACTCCCAGACCGTTCAGCAGCATGGCGGCGTTGGACTCGGCCTCCCAGCCGTCCAGCTCCGCAAACTCACCCTCCAGCTCGCTTGCCCTGATGCCGTCCTCGTCGGTGAAGTCCTCCTTGGCATAGATGGCGTCCTTTTCCTTCATGATCTGGTAGAGACGGGCGTTCCCCATGATGACCGTATCCATAACTGTGTATTCGTCGTATTTGAAGTGATCCTGCTCCAGAACAGAGAGTCTCTGGCCGGGAGTGATGTTCACATCTCCCTTGGTGGTTTCCAGATCTCCGGAGAGGATCTTCAGAAAGGTTGACTTTCCGGCACCGTTGGCGCCGATCAGGCCGTAGCAATTTCCCTCGGTGAACTTGATGTTCACATCCTCGAACAGTGCCTTCTTTCCGATCCGTAAGGTTACGTTGCTCACGCTTATCATAACGCTTTTTGCCTCCCTTGCTTTTTTGTTCGTATCATATCCATTATACATAAAACCTCTGAATAGGCAAGGAAAATTATGAAAACCCTTGAAAATAGGATGAAAATGCAATAAAGTGTAAGGGGGACGGACAGAACAAGGGCTTCGGGGACGGACAGAACAAGAGCTTCCGGAACAGACAGAAGAAATCGAGGAGAGGTTTCAGAATATGAAGATACTGATGATAACGGGGATATGCGCCGCCCTGCTGGCGGTGCTGTTTTTGCTGATGATCATGCCGAGAGTGACAGGGAAGCCGGACAGAAGGCCTTTTCGGCAGCGTCTGTATGCCCATAGGGGGCTTCATGACAACAGCACAGATGCGCCGGAAAATTCATTGCGGGCCTTCGGAAGGGCCATAGAGGCAGGCTTCGGCATTGAGCTGGATGTCCAGCTGACGAAAGACCAAGTTCCGGTAGTATTCCACGACTTTACCCTGAAGCGGATGTGCGCAGTTCCGGGCAAGGTGTGTGAGTACACCTTTCAGGAGCTGCAGCAGTATTCCCTCGGGGCCACGGACCAGAAGATTCCGAAGCTGGAGGAGGTGCTGGGAATGGTGGACGGCAGGGTGCCCCTGATCGTGGAGCTGAAGACGGACAATCTGGACATAAGGGTCTGCGGAAAGGCGGATGAGCTGCTTTCCGATTATCGGGGGCCGTACTGCATAGAATCCTTCAACCCTCTTGCGGTGCTGTGGTACCGAAGGAACAGAAAGAATATCCTCAGGGGGCAGCTGTCGGACGGATTCCTGAAGGAGGGCGAATACGTGGGGATGCTGTATTTCCTGCTCCAGAACCTGCTTCTGAACTGGCTGGGAAAGCCGGATTTCATTGCATATAACCGCAAGTACCCCCGGATTCTGGCCAGAAGACTCTGCCGAAGTCTCTATCATAACACGGCGGTGGCGTGGACGGTGCAGAGTCAGGCGCAGCTGGAGGAGGCAGAGAACTATTTTGATGTTTTCATATTTGACAGCTTCGTGCCTGCCCAAGGGGGGATTAAGTAAACCAGCATAAATGAATCGGCAGTCGGCCGACGGATATTGTGCATAATGTTGATTGACTACAGCGAAAAACAGACAAATCGCTGAAAATGGGGTAGATGTCGAAAAATAATACGGTTTGTCTTGATATTCCGCTGGTAAATTGTTACAATAAATGGAGTACTGGTAAATCGTCCGACTTTTGTGGCAGAAGGCTGCCGGACGATTTTTCGGTTGCCAAAATTTTAGTTAAGGAGAAGAAAAGTATGAAGAAATGGGTGTACTTGTTCACGGAAGGCAATGCGAACATGCGGGAGCTTCTCGGCGGCAAGGGTGCGAATCTGGCTGAGATGACCAACCTAGGGCTGCCCGTACCGCAGGGTTTCACCATCACCACGGAAGCTTGTACTCAGTACTATGAGGACGGCAGACAGATCAATGATGAGATCCAGGGACAGATCAATGAATATATAGGAAAAATGGAGGAGATCACCGGCAAGAAGTTCGGTGACACCCAGAATCCCCTGCTTGTTTCCGTGCGTTCCGGCGCAAGGGCGTCCATGCCCGGCATGATGGACACCATCCTGAACCTCGGCCTCAACGAGACGGTGGTGAACACCATCGCAAATCAGACCGGCAACGAGAGATGGGCGTGGGACTGCTATAGAAGATTCATTCAGATGTATTCCGACGTCGTAATGGAGGTGGGCAAGAAGTACTTTGAAGAGCTCATTGACAAGATGAAGAAGGAGAAGGGCGTGAAGCAGGACGTGGAGCTTACCGCCGCAGACCTGAAGGAGCTGGCAAATCAGTTCAAGGCCGAGTACAAGGAAAAGATCGGAGAAGACTTCCCCGATGATCCCAAGGAGCAGCTCATGGGCGCCGTGAAGGCCGTGTTCCGTTCTTGGGACAACCCTCGTGCCAACGTGTACCGCAGGGACAACGACATCCCTTATTCATGGGGAACCGCCGTGAACGTGCAGATGATGGCCTTCGGAAACTGGTCCGACGAGTCCGGCACCGGCGTGGCCTTCACGAGGGATCCGGCCACCGGAGAGAAGAAGCTGATGGGCGAATTTCTGATGAACGCTCAGGGCGAGGACGTGGTGGCAGGTGTCCGCACTCCCATGCCCATCGCAAAGATGGCTGAGATCATGCCCGAGGTGTTCGAGCAGTTCAAGGATGTATGCAACAAGCTTGAGAATCATTATAGGGATATGCAGGACATGGAGTTCACCATCGAGAACAAGAAGCTCTATATGCTGCAGACCAGAAACGGCAAGAGGACGGCCCAGGCCGCTCTGAAGATTGCCTGCGATCTGGTGGACGAGGGCATGAGAACCGAGAAGGAGGCCGTGGCCATGATCGAGCCCCGGAATCTGGACACTCTGCTTCATCCCCAGTTCGACGCTGCTGCCCTGAAGGCCGCAACGCCCATCGGCAGAGGTCTGGGAGCTTCTCCCGGCGCTGCCTGCGGCAAGATCGTATTCTCTGCGGAGGATGCGGAAGAGTGGGCCGCAAGGGGCGAGAAGGTAGTGCTGGTTCGTCTGGAGACCTCTCCCGAGGATATCACGGGCATGAAGGTTTCTCAGGGCATCCTTACCGTCCGGGGCGGCATGACCTCCCATGCGGCAGTGGTGGCCAGAGGAATGGGAACCTGCTGCGTGTCCGGATGTGACGATATCGCCATGGACGAGGCCAACAAGAGGTTCACTCTGGCGGGACAGGAGTTCAAGGAGGGAGACTATATCTCCATCGACGGCTCCACCGGAAATATCTATGCCGGAAGGATTGCCACCGTGGACGCCACCATCGCCGGCGAGTTCGGCAGGATCATGGCATGGGCCGACAAGTACAGAGTGCTGAAGGTTCGCACCAATGCGGACACGCCTGCGGATGCCAAGAAGGCCAGAGAGCTGGGAGCCGAGGGCATCGGCCTCTGCCGTACGGAGCATATGTTCTTCGAGGAGGACAGAATCGCCGCATTCCGTGAGATGATCTGTGCGGATACCGTGGAGGGCAGGGAGGAGGCCCTTGAAAAGATACTTCCTTATCAGCAGAGCGACTTCGAGAAGCTGTACGAAGCTCTGGAGGGATGCCCCGTTACCATCCGTTTCCTTGATCCGCCTCTCCATGAGTTCGTTCCCACGGAGGAGGCCGACATTGAGAAGCTGGCCAACGCTCAGGGCAAGACCGTTGAGGACATCAAGAACCTTATCGCAAGCCTGCACGAGTTCAACCCCATGATGGGACACAGAGGCTGCCGTCTGGCAGTTACTTATCCCGAGATCGCAAGGATGCAGACCAGAGCGGTAATCCGCGCTGCCATCAACGTAAAGAAGGCGCATCCCGACTGGAACGTGAAGCCTGAGATCATGATTCCCCTGATCTGCGAGATCAAGGAGCTGAAGTTCGTGAAGAAGGTAGTGGTGGAGACTGCCGACGCCGAGATCGCCGCTGCAGGAATTGCCTTGGAGTACGAGGTGGGAACCATGATCGAGATTCCCAGAGCGGCTCTCACTGCCGACGAGATTGCAAAGGAGGCCGATTTCTTCTGCTTCGGTACCAACGACCTGACCCAGATGACCTTCGGTTTCTCCCGCGACGACGCAGGCAAGTTCCTGAATGCTTACTACGACACCAAGATTCTCGAGAACGATCCCTTCGCAAAGCTGGATCGGACCGGTGTGGGCAAGCTCATGGAGCTGTCCATCAAGCTGGGCAAGCCCGTGAACCCCAAGCTCCACGTGGGTATCTGCGGCGAGCACGGCGGAGATCCTTCCTCCGTGGAATTCTGCCACAAGATCGGTCTGGATTATGTGTCCTGCTCACCGTTCAGAGTGCCGATTGCAAGGCTGGCGGCGGCGCAGGCGGCGATAAACAATGTAGGAAAGTAGATTACAAATATATGTACTTTACGGAGTATCTGATAACCAGAGCTGATGTGAATGATTTTATGGCACATCGTCCGGAGTACACAAAGGCGAACCGCTTTGAGGATTTCGTTTGTAAAATCTATCTTTGACGATTAGGGGAAAATTCATTTAAGAGTTTTCCCCTTTTTTCGTGGTTTTTTCAAAGGATTCTATCCCAAACAAAGGATAGAGTCCTTTTTATATACACAAACAAAATAATCAAAGGAG
>CANOFQ010000235.1 GCA_947565325.1 uncultured bacterium | reverse complement strand
TGTCCAGAATAGCGTACCTCATGATTACACAGGGCAAAATCCCCATCACCAGAACGATAATAAAGATACGGGCCTGCAGGCTCCTCAGTGTAAGAATCTGTTTCAGTTCCCCGAATATTCTCGCAATCATGTCAATCCTTCACCTGAAAGTAGTAGCCCACGCCCCATTTCGTATGTACATATTCCGGCTCGCTGGGATTCTTCTCGATCTTCTCCCGCAGCCTCCTGATATGCACATCCACAGTCCGCACGTCCCCCGGATATTCCGGCCCCCAGACCAGCTGCAGAAGGCCCTCCCTGCTGTACACCTTGTCCGGATTGAGCATCAGAAGCTCCAGCACCTCGAATTCCTTTGCGGTAAGGCTGATCTCCTTGCCGGAGATAAAGGCCCTCCGGCCCTCACAGTCCAGCCGCACGCCGCCGCTCTCCAGCGACTTCGCCGCAGGAGGCTCTCCCATGACCCGCTTGGGCTCCATCCGGCGCATGATCGCCTTGATCCGGGCCTTCACCTCCAGAATGTTGAAGGGCTTCGTGATATAATCGTCCGCACCGTACTCCAGCCCCAGAATCTTGTCCATGTCCTCGCCCTTGGCCGTGAGCATGATGATGGGGACAGAGGAAAATTCACGGATCTGCTGGCACACCTCGAAGCCGGTGAGCTTGGGCAGCATCACATCCAGCAGGATAATGTCGTACTGTACGTTTCTGGCATACTCCAGCGCCTCCTCGCCGTCATAGGCACAGTCCACCGCAATCCCCTCCTGCTCCAGACTGAACCGTATCCCCTTCACAATCAGCTTTTCGTCGTCTACCACCAGAGCCCTCTTGCCAGCCATGTAACCCTCCAACCTATCTCACCCTTATTTTGTCACGTATCTTCTCATATGCACCCGTCTTGATGCCGGGCACCTTCATAATATCCTCGCAGCGCTCAAACCCGCCGTTCTTTTCCCTGTAGCCAATGATATCCGCCGCCCTGCTCTCCCCGATGCCGGGCAGGGTACACAGCTGCGCCGCATCGGCAGTGTTGATGTTCACAAGGGCTTCACCCTCGTTCCCGTCCGTCTGTGGGATCCGCTCTTCCGCCTCCTGCGCCGTGGGAAAATACAGCATCTGGCCGTCTGCGACCCAGTCCGCCAGATTCACGGCCTCCTGCCCCGCATCCTCCCTGAATCCCCCTGCCGCCAACAGGGCATCCTCCGCCCGGCTTCCCTCAGGAATTTCCACCACACCGGGATGCGTCACTGCGCCGCAGACATACACACGTATGGAGCCGGACTCTTCCCCCGAGGTCTCCGCAAAACGTCCAAAGTCCCCTGCCGGCCCGACAGCCCCACTGCTCTCTGCCTGCTCTGCCCCGGAATCCTCCTGTCCCTTGCCCCCTGTGCCGATGAGGATCGTCTCTGCCTGCTCCCCGTATCCGCAGCCTCCCAGAAGCAGGCTGCACAGACTCAGCACACACAGGTTCCTTTGAATTCTGTTTTTTTGAATTTTGTTCCTTTGAATTTTGTTTCTTTGATTTCTGTTTTTTTGAATTTTGTTTCTTCTAATCATCATAGTCCCTTCCTCCTGCCGGTTCACGGCTTCGGTCTGCCAGACCCTGCCGAACCGAAGCGAAAGGGATTGCCTCTCTATGCTGACCATTTCATTGTATCGGAATCCTGTCGGTTTTACAAGGGACTTTTGAAAAAAATAAGAAATGGCCCCGCCCGAAAATCTTCTGAGTCATTTCCGCCGCATTTCCGTTATTTCCATTTGAAGATGATGATGCCCAGAATGGCTATCCCCATCCCCAGGGCCTTTCTCCACTCCCACGGCTGCTTCTCCACCCCGAACCATCCCAGCAGCTCAATGGCATAGGCCACCGCCAGCTGAGCCACCACGATCAGCATCACGGCCTTGGCAGGGCCCAGTAGATCCATGCTCTTGATCACCGTATAGGTGATAAAGGCCCCGATGGCCCCTCCCAGCAGCATATACTTGGGCTCCGCCCGGAACACATACAAAAGGTTGGTTCTGTCTGTGGTCACCCAAGCCCCCAGACAGACCACAAGGGCCGTCAGCTGCACGAAAGCGCTGGCAGACCATATGCTGGAGGCTTTTGTCACCTGCGTGTTGAATACTCCCTGCACGCTCATCAGGGCCCCCGAAATCAATGCGATCAAAAAACCGACCATGGGTCACACCTTCCTTTCAATTCGCCTTTCCTGAGGCTGCGCCTCGGCGTCTTATCCTAAAGTGTATCCCATGGCCGGGAAAAATATGCGCACACATTACTGTGCTTCTGTATTCGTCTGCATGTCCATCAGAATTGCCAGCTCCTGTACCAGCGCCGTCGTGTCCGCACCGTTCCATACCTTCGAGAACAGCCCTTCCAGCCGCATCCAGAAATTGCTGGTCTCCATCATCTTCGGCAGCGGCACGCTGTCGGCGTACTCTGCCTTGAAAACCTGCAGAACGGGATCCTCCTGATCCGCACGGAGACTTGCCGGCACCTTTCCGGTTCTTCCGTACAGCTGGGAGGCACATTCCTCCACCAGATAGGCCGCAAAACGGTTCGCCAGATCCTTGTGCCGGGAATATCCGTTCACTGCCACCACATTGGTGACGGACATGGACCGGCTTTTCAGCTCCCCGCTGACCCATGGCATCCTTGTGACTCCGTACTCGAAATTCAGCCGCCCCTCTTTCTCGGCCTCCGCAAGCTTCCTTGCGATATCCGTGGTGGCGATGGTAAAGACGATCCTTCCTTCGATGAAATCCTCCGTCACCGACTCATAGGTCACCTTGTCGGACTCTATATAAAAATACTGGTTCAGCGCCTTGTAGACCTCCAGACACTGCACCGCCTCCTGATTGTAGATGTCGATGTTCCCGGGGTCGTCCCCTGCGTCCCCTCCCACCACCATATAATTGCCCGTGATCCAATAATTATAGAAAATATCGGAGACATCCCATTTCAGAACCCCCTCCACCCCCATTGGCAGGTCAAAGCTGTCCGCAATGTTTCGGATATCGTCAACCGTGGCAGGCACCGCACCCTCCAGATACTGCGCCGTCTTCGCCGCAAGGGCCTCCTGGTCCACCTCTGTCCCTTCCGAATCCTCCGGCGGCGTCTCATCTGCGTCCCCGTTTCCCAGAAGCTCCTTCAGGGCGCTCTGGGCGGCCCATTCCTCCAGATAATTCTTATTATACAGCAGTGCGCTTGTCTCAAAGGAAAGCGGGTAGGCCACCTTGCTGTCCTGATAAGTGACTGCGGACAGCGCCGCCGCCGGAAAATGCTCCTGATCGCAGACCCCTGCCACATCCCGGATCCGGGAAGCCAGACCGGCCAGATAAGCCTTCTCCAGAGAATCATGGCTCATGACATATGCATCCGGGGCATGGTCCTGTGCGATGGTTGCCTCATGAATGGCCTCCAGATATTCGCTCTCCGGTGTCAGGATCGGGATCACATGGACATTCTCTCTCTCCCCGAAGGCTACTGCCGCACTGTTGATGAAATTCGTCATGGTATCATCGGAATACCAGAAATAAATCGTCTCCTTACGGTCGAACCACGCCAAAGGGCTCTCCTCGTCCACCGGCTCTGCGGTATACAGAATGCCTCCCCCCAGAACGGCCGCAGCCAGAAGGGCCACAGCCGCCACTGCGCCAAATCTTTTCATCAGATGCATATGCTGCTCCTATTCCTCAATACAGTCATCCAGAATATCTATCATCTCGTCAATGTGCTTATGTGTAATGATAAGAGGCGGCACGAAGCGAATAATATCCGTCCCGGCATTGATCAGGATCAGTCCCTCCTCCAGCCCCCTGTCGATGATCTCCCGCACCGGACGGTCAAAGACCAGCCCCTGCATAAGCCCGGCCCCCCGGCGTTCCAGAATGCAGCCATGTCTTTCCTTCAGCTCCTCCAGACGCTGCTCCAGATAAGGCGCCACCTCCCTCACATGCTCCAAGATATGGTTCGCCTCAAACAAGTCAAGCACCTTGTCCACTGCGGCGCAGGCCAACGGATTGCCCCCGTAGGTGGTTCCGTGGTCTCCCGCCACAAGGGATGCCGCCCCCACCCTTTCTGTCATCAGGAAAGCGCCCACCGGCACACCGCAGCCCAGTGCCTTCGCCGTGGTCATGATATCGGGCTTCACCCCGTATTTCTGCCAGGCGTACATATATCCCGTCCGCCCCATGCCGCACTGGATCTCATCCAGGAGCAGCAGCAGGCCTCTCTCGTCACAGAGTGCCCTGACCCCCTTCAGGAACTCCTCCGTGGCAGGCACCATGCCGCCCTCCCCCTGCACTGTCTCCAGCAGGACGGCGCAGGTTTTGTCCGTCACCGCTGCCTTTACGCTCTCCAGATCATTCATTTCCGCAAACCTGATATTCCCGATCATGGGTTCAAAGGGCTCCCTGTACTTGGGATTCCCCGTCACGGAAAGCGCTCCCATGGTCCTTCCGTGGAAGGAATGGTTCATGGCGATGATCTCATGGTCCGTGGAGCCGTCTTTCAGGTACGCATATTTCCTGGCCGCCTTGACGGCCCCCTCCACGGCCTCCGCCCCGGAGTTGGTGAAGAACACCCTGTCCATGCCCGAAACCTTTTTCAGTTTCTTCGCCGCCTCTATGGCAGGCACATTATAATAATAATTCGAAGTATGGATCAGCTTGTCGATCTGGGCCTTCAGGGCATGATTGTACTCCTCATTATGATATCCAAGTGCGAACACTGCGATACCTGCACAGAAATCAAGATATTTCGTCCCCTCGATATCGTACAGATAGACGCCTCTCCCCCTGTCCAGTACGATCTGGTAACGGTTATAGGTATGAAGAAGCGCCGCCTCTGCCTCCTGAATATACTCCTGCATGTTCATGACTTGTCCTCCCGTTCTGTCCCGGCCCTGCCGGCCGATTCCATCCCTGCGTCTCGCCCCGGCCTGCCGGCCTACTCTATCTCCTCATCGCTCACGATGGCCGTGCCGATGCCCTGTCTTGTAAATATCTCCAGCAACAGACAGTGGGGGATCCTGCCGTCCAGGATATGAACCCTCTGCACGCCCCCATGGACGGCTGAGGTGCAGTTTGCCAGCTTGGGCAGCATACCGCCCCCGATGAAGCCTCCCTCCACCAGCTTCTCTGCCTCTGATGCAGACAGTCTTGAGATAAAGCTGGTTCTGTCATTGATATCCCGGTACAGGCCCTCGATATCCGTCAGGAAGGCCAGCTTTTCTGCCTTCACCGCCTTGGCGATGGCACAGGCCGCATCATCCGCATTGATGTTGTAGGTCCGGAAATTTCTGTCCAGCCCTATGGGTGCGACGATGGGAAGGAAATCCTTCTCCAGAAGATCGTAGAGCACCTTGGGATTCACATCTCTGATCTCCCCCACGAATCCTATGTCCTGCCCGTCGGGACACTTTTTCTCTACCTGCAGGAGCCCGCCGTCCTTGCCGCAGACTCCTACAGCCTTCACGCCCAGCTCCTGAACCATGGTCACCAGATCCTTGTTGACCTTGTTCAGAACCATCTCTGCGATCTCCATGGTCTCCCCATCAGTGACACGCAGACCGTTCACGAAGGTGGACTCCTTCCCCACCTTGCCCACCCAGCGGCTGATCTCCTTGCCGC